>MWBQ01000118.1 GCA_002069605.1 Candidatus Atribacteria bacterium ADurb.Bin276 | reverse complement strand
ACTGGGACGGTAGAAAAAGAAAGTGACTTGTCGTTATTTTACCAACATATTCCGGCTTTAGGAAATTATGCACTCAATAAAGGAATTAAAGTGGGGCTTGAGATCCACGGTGATGTTCTTAAAAATGGAGAAGCAGCTAAGAAAATCATGGAAACAATTAATCATCCAGCCATAGGAATCAATTATGATACTGGGAATTGCATTTTTTATGGTGATAGTTTGCCAGAGGAAGATATTGTTCATTGTCTTCCCTGGATTATTCATATCCATCTAAAGGATAAGATAGGTGGCTATAAAGTATGGAACTTTCCAACGTTAGGCGAGGGAATGGTTAATTTTAAAAAGATTTTCAGCATCCTTAAGGAGAAACAAGTTGATGTACCAATGAGCGTAGAAATTGAATACAGCGGCTCATTTGAACATCCAGTTACTTATGTTGATGAATGCGTTAAAAAATCCTATGATTATCTTCAAAAAGTTATAGTATAGGAGGCAAACGCTATGCGTAAAGAAGACTTCATTTTCTATAATCTCCGGTCGGGTCAAAAGGGTAATGATATTAATATTATTTTCCCTGGTTGGAAACCGCATGATGAACGGGTTGTAGTGTTTTCACCACACGATGATGATGGAATTCTTGGGCCAGGATCGCTTATTCAGGGCATTCCCCTGTTTGGAGGCGACGTTCATATTATAATATTTTGCAATGGTTCTGGTGGTTATAGTGTTATAGAACAAAAATATATTATTACTGCGCTTCGATCAAGGGAAACAGCTCGAGCTTATAATGTTTTGGGGATTAAGGAAGAAAAAATACACCGTCTTGAATATGATGATTATAGCGTTTTCCCCTTTATAGGGCATAAACTTCCTGGAGGCGAGGAAGGTACATTTAGGAAAATTATGCCTCTGCTCCGTAAGTTAAAAATTACTCGTGTTTTAGTCCCCAATGGATATCGAGAACACCTTGATCATACAGCTACATATATGGTCGGAGCTTTTGATACTCCTCAAATTGGCGATCCAGTAATGGTAGATTGGGGTCAAACTGAACCCATTCGTTCGATCCTACAATATGCTGTTTGGAGCGATTTTTCTCCTGAAGATGCAATGGTTGAGGGAGTTGACACCGAAATTCGAGCCAATCGTGCATTGAAGGCTCCTATAGAAGCGGAAAAGAATATCCTGAAAGCCATGGAGGAATATCAAACCCAGGCAAAAATCATATCAGGACTATTAAAAGCACGAGAAGAAAGAATAATTTCAAAAAATCAGGTTGCTGAAGTTTTTCTTTCTTTTGAACCGCGACCTCGATGTGAGTATAAAAAATATATTCATCAAATAGAAAAGATTGATAATTCTGGAGGTCAATCTCAATGAAAAATATTGCATTGTTGGGTTCTGGTTTTATTGCTGGGGTTCATATGGAGGGTTGGAAAAGAATCCCGGGGGCTAATGTAGTTGCCTTTTTTGAAGTAGTACCCGAAAAAGTCCGGAGTTTTCAAGAAAAATATACAATTCCTCACTTTTCTTCATTTCCTCGTCTACTTGAAGAGAAAGAAATCGATATTGTTGATGTTTGTTTACCAACCTTTTTACATCGGGATTATGTTTTACAAGCTGCTCGAGCCGGGAAACATATCTTCTGTGAAAAGCCGATGGCTTTAAATGTCGAAGATGCCGTGGCGATGAAAAATGCCTGTCAGCTGAACGGTGTCGAACTGATGATAGGTCATGCTCTCCGGTTTTGGGGAGAATATAGGAAAGCTAAAGAATTAGTTTCTCAGGGAAAAATCGGAAAAATACTCTCCATCGATGCCTATCGATTAGGTGTTTCACCCACTTGGTCGGTAATAAGTTGGATTCTTCAGCAAAATTTAAGTGGCGGGGCAGCGTTAGACCTTCATATTCATGATTTGGATTTTGTTAACTGGATTGGAGGAAAGCCGATTGAAGTATTCTCACGCGGAGTCCAGTCAGTTAATGGTTCCTGGGATCATGCCCAAACCAGTGTTCGATATGCTGAGGGAATGATTGCCAATATAGAAGGCGGCTGGATGATGAAGGGAACATTCCCTTTTACAATGGGATATCGGATTTTAGGGACGGAAGGTGTTGTTGAGTGGGAATTCCGTTCAGGGGTGAATATTGAGCAAAGAGGAGAAGCGAATCCAGTGGTTGTCTATCGAGATGGGGAAAAAGAGGAAAAAATTAACGCTCAAGATGATGATGCTTATTATCTTGAATTGAAATATTTCTTTGATTGCATTGAAAACCATCGACCCATCGAAAAAGCAACCGCAGACCATGGCATTACTGCCGTTCGAGTAGCAAATGCAGCTCGAGAATCAATGGAAAAAGGTATCATTGTGAAATTATAAAAGGGTTGGTTTTCTGAAATGAAAAAGGATTATGGATAAGGATAAGATGGTTAAAGTTGGGAAGGGAATCTTTCTAAAAGAAAGAACCTTTTCTTAGAGATACAAAAAAATGAATAAGGACAAAGGGAACGCACGACCAAGGAAAAACCATGCGTAAGATTTTAATTGTTGAAGAAGATGTTCTAATCCGAGAAAAACTGTCCAATTTACTGCGTGATGAAGGGTATTATGTCATTGCAGTAAAAGATCGAAGCGTAGCAATCAACTGTTTAGAGAGAGAATCAATTGAAATTATGATTATTGCAGAAAAAATTATTCAAGAAAATGGTTTTGAATTGCTGTCGGTTGCCAGACAACGCTTATCTAATATAGTTATCATTGCCTTCGGTGAAAATGAGAATGCTTATCGAATCCGCGGTTTGCTTACCAAGGGGATTTATGAATACTTATCACAACCCCTAACTCCCTCAAGAGTTCTTTCCTCAATCAAAAGAGCTGAGGAGAGAATTGCCCTTCTGGAAGAAAACAAAGACTTAAAACGCCGCATTGACTATCGATATTCTTTTGCTGGAATTACTGGGGTATCAGAAAAAATGCAAAAAGTTTTTTCTTTAATACTCCAGGTTTCACAAATAAAACGACCGATTTTACTTATGGGAGAATCAGGCACTGGGAAAGAAATGATAGCGAGAGCCATTCACAAATATGCTTACTCTGATGAAAAGGGTTTTTACAAAATACTCTGTAGTAATTTACCGCCTGGCGCCCTTAAAGGAAAAATATTTTATCGTGATAGTGATGTTTCATCAAAAATGAATACTCTTGACCAGTTACCATCTGGAACGATTTATTTTGAGGATATCCACCTTTTACCCTATCCTCTTCAGAATGAATTCATTGATTTTCTTGAGGAAAATCGTTTTAGTCGAAGCGATAAAGATTTGCATATTATTACTTCAACCGAAGTTCCTCTCGAAGAAGAAGTAACCCGGGGAATGTTTCGCAACGATCTCTTTTATTTTCTCAATGCCGTAAAAATTGAAGTACCCTCTCTACGAGAAAGAAAGGAGGATATTCCTTTTCTAATTGATGTTTTTTTAAAGGAAATTGAAGAGGGAATCAATAAGAAAACCATTAAAATTAGCAAAGAAGCTTTGAATTTACTATTAGAATATCATTGGCCAGGTAATATTACTGAATTAAAAAACACCTTGGAAGGTATGGTTATTTTAAGTGTAAGCGAGATGATTCTTCCTGAAGACATCCCTGTTCATATTAAAAGTGGTGTCGCGACTGGTCGCTCTCTTCAAATAGAAGTTGGTATGTCCTTGGAACAAGCAGAAAAAATATTAATTTGGGAAACACTGAAAGCAAATCGTTTTAACAAGAGCAAGAGTGCCCAAATTCTTGGAATCGGGCTTCGTACCCTTTATCGTAAAATTGAGCAGTATAATCTCGATAAGCAATAGATGTATATTTAAAAGATACTCATATTATATTAATCTACTCAATTATAAGGAAAAATGGTTAAATGACTCCCTATCATTGTGTGTTCGTTTACCAAGAAAGGGTAATTGAAAGGATGTATTAAGTAATAAAATCAACCTAATTCTCTCATTGAGGAGAATTAGTAGGAATGCCTCTCTCTTTTTTTGCTGAGTTCATAACTTTGGATAAATTCCTCATAAAAAAGCTTTTGTCTCATCAACGTATATGAATAAAACAAAAAATATTTTTCTCTATCATTTAGCCAATTCTGTTATTATGACATAGAATCAAGGGAAAGGTTGCAAGAATAAACGATTTTCAAGGTTTATATTTGTCAAAATGACATAATGTTGATATTGATTGACTTTAACCCTCTTGCAATTTCAAAAAAAACGGTTAAAATAAAATACGATAAATTAAATAAATACTTCCGAAAGGGGTGAATGTCGAGTGAATATTAAACCACTCGGAGATCGCATCCTAGTAAAAAGGATCGAAGAAGAAGAAGTTCATAAAGGCGGTATTATTATTCCCGATACCGCGAAAGAAAAACCTCAGCAAGGATCAATTGTTGCTGTTGGTAGTGGAAAAGTAAATGAAGATGGAAATCGTATGCCTCTTGAAGTGAAAGCAGGTGATCGAGTACTTTTCGGGAAGTATGCTGGTTCAGAAGTAAAGATTGGCGACGAAGAGTATCTCATTATGCGAGAGGATGACATCCTCGGAATTATCGAAGGGTAGCGGAAGGGAGGTACACGATAATGGCGAAATCAATCATTTTCGAAGAAGAAGCCAGACAGTCAATTTTAAGAGGAGTCAAAATTCTGTCTGAAGCAGTCAAAGTAACTTTAGGTCCAAAAGGAAGAAATGTTGTTATTGAAAAGAAATTTGGATCACCAACTATTACCAAAGATGGAGTTACTGTTGCTAAAGAAGTTGAATTAGCTGATCCCAAAGAAAACGTTGGAGCTCAGCTAGTAAAAGAAGTTGCATCAAAAACCAGTGATGTTGCTGGAGATGGAACAACAACAGCTACTGTTCTTGCTGAAAGTATTTATCGTGACGGTTTGAGGAATGTTGCGGCTGGATCAAACCCGATGTTATTAAAAAGGGGTATTGATAAAGCAGTTGATGAAATAATTAAAAAACTGAAGGAAATGAGCAGAGAAGTCGGTGAGAGAAAAGAAATTGCTCAGGTTGCTGCCATTGCTTCCAATAATGATGAATCTATCGGAAATATTATATCTGATGCGATGGAAAAAGTTGGAAAAGATGGGGTTATCACCGTTGAAGAAGCCAAAGGACTAGAAACTACTTTAGAAGTTGTCGAAGGTCTTCAGTTTGATAGAGGATACCTGTCACCTTACTTTATCACTGACCCCGATCGTATGGAAGTAGTTTTAGAAAATCCTTATATCCTTATTTATGAGAAGAAGATCTCAGCTATTAAAGACTTGCTTCCTCTATTAGAAAAGGTTGTTCAACGAGGAAGGCCCTTACTTATCATCGCTGAAGAAGTTGAAGGTGAAGCTCTTGCTACTTTGGTGGTTAATAAACTAAAGGGTGTCATTAATGGAGCGGCAGTTAAAGCACCGGGGTTTGGTGATCGGAGAAAAGCCATGTTAGAGGATATCGCTATAATGACTAGTGGTAATTTTATCTCCGAAGACTTAGGAATTAAATTAGAAAACCTAAACCTTGATGATTTGGGAGAAGCAACCAAGGTAGTAATTGATAAAGAAAACACCACCATTATTGAAGGAAAAGGTACTAAAGAAAAAATAGTTGCCAGAATGAACCAGATCAAGCGTCAGATAGAAGAAACCACTTCTGATTATGATCGTGAGAAATTACAAGAAAGATTAGCAAAAATTGCCGGTGGTGTTGCAGTTATTCATGTTGGAGCAGCGACCGAGGCTGAAATGAAAGAAAAGAAAGCCCGGGTTGAAGATGCTCTTCATGCCACTCGTGCTGCAGTAGAAGAAGGGATTGTTCCTGGTGGCGGGGTTGCACTAATTCGCTGCGCTTCAATAATCGATGATTTATCTTTGGTTGGAGATGAAAAAACCGGAGCTAATATCGTCAAAAAGGCTTTAGAAGAGCCAGCTCGAATGATTGCTGAAAATGCCGGAGAAGAAGGTTCAATCATTGTTGAGAAAATCAAGAATTCTGAAAAGTTAACCTTTGGATTCAATGCACTAACCAATGAGTTTGTTGATATGTATGAAGCAGGCATTATTGATCCAACCAAAGTAGCCCGCGCAGCTTTACAAAATGCAGCTAGTGTGGCTTCTTTAATGCTTACTACCGAATCAGTCGTGACCGAGATACCTGAAAAGGAAAAAACACCTCCAATGATGCCGCCAGGTCCTGATATGGGTTATTAAAAAGTAAAAAAATGCTATAATATTGTAGCCCGGAGGGATGATTTCTCCGGGCTAATTTTTCAGGCAGTTGATAGGTTGGGAGGTAGCAAAAATGCCAATTTATGAATATCAGTGTACCGAGTGCAGAAATGTGTTTGAAGAATTGCAATCATTTTCTGATAAACCAATAACTCAATGCCCTATCTGTAAAGGGAGAGTTAGAAAGCTGGTAAGCAAAGGCGTAGGCTTATCATTTAAGGGGAGCGGTTTTTATTGTACCGATTACCGTTCTTCTCATTCTTCAACTGCTCATTCGAGCTGTTCAAGTGGCTGTAGCACTGGGAATTGTTCGACATGTGGAAGCACATCAAGCTCAAAAACAAAAACTTCGAAAACAACAGGATAACATGGGCGGCTTTTCGTATATTCTGATTTTTGCAGTTTTAATAGTTGGGGCGATTGTCTGGGGTTTAAAGAGAAAAAAGACGGTCTCAGTCTCTGATTTTTGGCAAGAAAAAGAAAGTGAATATTCGGAAAAAAGAATCCTTTCATCTTTTGCTCGTTATTTAGGAGGTCATGCCCGTTTTGAGAATACGACGGAAGGCCTCCTTTTTTTAATGTCTAAAAGTTTATGGTTTGAGAATTTTGAAAAAGGTGCAAATATTTTTGGATTTGCTTTCCCCTTCGAAAAAGTCATATTTCGAATTCCACTCTCCCGGATTGGCCAAACTAAAACAATTCCCGAGAAAGAGCTCATCTCTCAAGGCATACTACATCCCAATATGAATGTAAGACGAGTCAATCGGAGACCAGAATATCTTTCAGTTAATTATATAGATGAATGGGGAAGAGAAAAAGAATTATTTTTTGATAGTATGATTGACCTTTCACAATGGCATCAAGCTATAAAAGCTGCTTTAGAAAATTATATACCAGATGAAGAAGAAGAAAAGATTGGTGCATGCCCGAAATGCGGGAAAAAAGTATCTCCTGATTTTAAACTCTGCCCATATTGTGGTTGCCGCTTGTCATAGAAATGTCTTTTAAATATTGACGTTTTGTCCATCCTCATTTCACTCGTTTTTTCTCATAAAAAATAAAAAAGTAAATAGTTTGGATATATAGGTTATTATTAAAAATAAAGTTATTATCATTCAAACACTATTTTCTTTTATTATATAACGATACAATTCATTAATAAATCGATGAGAAAGGATTTAAAGGTTAATTCATGAAAGGGCTGAAAATTGGGCATTATACAGATTTGAGTGTTTATACCGGAAGTACAGTATTTCTTTTTGAAAGAAAAAATCGTGCTATAGCCTCAGTTCGTGGGGGTGCGCCTGGAAGTAGAGAATTAAATGCTCTTTCTCCCGGGCAATTAGTTGAAAATATTGATGCCTTAGTATTTTCGGGAGGTAGCTCTTTTGGAATTGATAGTATGTCAGGGGCGGTTGAATATTTACACCAAAAAGGAGTTGGATATAAAACCAAAGCCGCCAATATTCCAATTGTTGCTGGTGCAGTTATCTATGATTTAGAGGTTGGAAAAAATGCTGTTCCTCATTCAGAATGGGTTTATGCTGCTTGTGAGGATGCAACAGAAAAACCCAAAGAAGGAACGGTAGGTGCTGGGACTGGAGCTTCGGTAGGAAAAAGCTCAGGAATTCGATTTGCTATGAAGAGTGGTTTTGGATGGGGAAAATCCCCTCACCATCGAGATAGTATCCATACTTTTATTGTTACCAACGCATTGGGTGACATTTATGATCCTAGAAATGGACAATTATTAGCTGGCAGAAGAAACAAAAGCGGAGAAATTGAAGGCTTTTTGAAAAATATTCAAAATGATACTGGTTTTACATCTTATTATAATACTACCTTGGCTTTGGTTGTTCTGGACTATTATTTTTCAAGAGAAGACCTTTTAATGCTTTCTCATGTTGTTCATTCCGCTTTATCAACTTGTATTCGACCCTATGCAACTCTTTTTGATGGGGATACCATTTTTATGGTTTCAATGGGTGATCGGCGTCCCAACTATCTGAGTATTCTTCAAGGTATATATGAAAGTGTTACCGAAGCAGTTATCCATTCAATTTTATTCGCTGAAGGATTACCTGATTTACCTTCCCGAAATGATATAATAAAATAAATTGATAGAGTTGAAGCCTATACTGAATGAAGGATGTATTAGCTTATTCGAAAATAGGAATGAATTTTGTTTAACCCGTCGACCAAAATGGCGGCGAGAGATGGATAAAGAAAACTTTATCCGTCTGGTATCTCAGAAGAGAACTAGAACGGAGGGATAATCATGAAACTTCAAACGAAAAAGATAGTATTAGCCGGTGTGTTGGGGGCAATTTCTATCATTCTCAGCGTAACTCCTATTGGGTTAATACCGGTACCGAATCTCTCAGGATCTGCAACGACAATGCATATACCGGCAATAGTTGGTGGAATAATCGGTGGTCCATTAGTTGGTGCTTTGGTTGGTCTTATCCTTGCTTTTTCTACAATGAATTTATTCTTCGCCATGGGGGTTAATCTCGTTGCCTGTTTTGTTCCTCGAATATTAATCGGTGTGGTTGCTTATTATATTTGGGCTGGTTTGAAAAAAGGAAATATTGGTATTATTGCGTCAAGCTTGGGAGCTACCTTTGTTAACACAATAGGAGTCTTAGGTTTAGCTGTTTTGTTTGGGAATTTTACCCTACAGCAGATAGCTCCAATTATTGCTTTAAATGGAACATTAGAATTAATTTTTTCAGCAATAATTGTTCTCCCTTTGGTAAAAATATTACAGCGCCAGTTTCCTTCAAAATGAAAAACTTACTTAGTTTTTGTCTCAATACCAAAACAGGATAGACTTCCAAACCACTTCGATTGTGCCAGATGGGGATGAAAAAGCTATCTAAAACCGTCATTGCGAGGAGCGTTTTGTGCGACGTGGCAATCTCATTTAGCAAATTTTTTTTAAAATAATTAAAGGATGAGATCCTCACGGCTTCTGAATACAAAGCCTCAGGATGACGTTAGTTTTTAATCTTTTTTTGTATTTTCAGGGTAGAGGGTGGGGGTGATGAAAACCCAGGATTCGACCTGCCACGGTCTGTCGCTACCATTAATCGAGTGCAATAAATTGCAATCCCTAAGTTTTTTAATTTTTTGTAGAGGCTTGATACATCAAAGTCACAAAGGGATTTACGGGATAGCTTAGATGACTTATAAATGGTATTTTAGAGAAGACATTATTGGATTATAATGCTATCAATCATATCAAGGTGGTGAATTGAATAAAAATATGCTTTTAACCATAGACGTTGGAAATACCCATACCACTTTTGGAGTTTTTCATTATGAAAAACTTCTTGCTGACTGGAGAGTTTCGACTTCATCACGTCGAACCAGTGATGAATGGGGATATATTCTAAAGGAACTCATAACTGATCAAGGCATTGAGAAAAAAAATATAAATCAAGTGGCAATTTCCTGTGTGGTCCCTCCCGTCCTCAATACCCTTCGAGAACTATTTGAAAAGAAATGGATAAATATATTAATGGTAATTGGACCAGGAGTTCGTACTGGTTTATCAATAAGAGCGGAGCCAAAAGAAACTGGTGCCGATCGAATTGTTAATGCTGTAGCAGCTGCACATCTCTATGGTGGTGATTTAGTGATTATCGATTTTGGAACAGCAACCACTTTTTGTGCTATTAATGCCAGCCGAGAATATTTGGGGGGATCAATTGCTCCAGGAATTGGAATTTCACAAGAAGCTCTCTATGAAAAAACTGCCCGTTTACCTCGAATTGATGTTGAGATCCCAGATAAATGTATTGGGCGTAATACGGTTGAGGCAATGCATTCAGGCATTTTTTATGGGTACATCGGGTTATGTAGAGAAATTGTTATGAATATGAAAAAAGAATTTGCTCCAAAAGCACAAGTTGTTGCTACTGGAGGATGGGGAACATTTCTACATAGTTATTGTGATTTTATTGATTTTTTTAATCCAACACTTACCCTTGAAGGTTTGAGAATTATTAATGAACTTAATCAAAAGTCATGAAAATGTAAAAGATATTGCAATATTGGGTGATCAAACTCGTCTGGATGGTCATTATCAAGGTGAGGGAACGGTCATGATTCAGGGCGAGTTTCGTGGATCTATTGATTCGATGAATGTCATTATTACCCGACATGGACAGTCAAAAGCTTTTATCCAGGCAAAAAACTTAGAAATTTGGGGAACCTTAGCAGGTTTTACTCGAACGGAAAAGGTTATTTGTCGTAGTTCATGCCGAATAACGGGAATAATTATGTCAAATGGAATTGCTATAGAACCTGGAACAACGTTTGAGGGTGGATTGACATTCCCCCAAACTGGTGATAGTGGTGAAAAGTAAAACAATCGTAAGTGTTAGTTTAGGGTCTTCACTTCGCAATCACCAAGCCGAAATCGAATTAATGGATTTTAGAATTAATATTAAAAGAATAGGCGTTGATGGTGATAAAAAAAAGTTTATGCAAGTTTTAAGAGAATTGGATGGTAAAGTTGATGCCTTTGGTTTGGGGGGTGCTGACCTTTACCTCCGTGCTGGCCGATATAAATATCAAGTGGTTGATATTGCTAAAATGGTTTCAGTTTTGGAAAAAACACCAATTGTTGATGGTGGAGAACTCAAAGAAACTTGGGAAAGAAAGGTTCCACAGATTTTAGTCGAAAAGGAAAAATTAGATTTACAAGGGAAAACCGCACTTTTTATGAGTGGGATGGATCGTTATGGTTTAGCAGAGGGACTTTCTCAGCAGGGTTGTCGGCTTTTGATAGGAGATATGCCATTTGCGTTAGGAATACCCATTCCCCTAACTCGGCTTTCTACCCTTCGCTTTCTATCCATTATAATGATGCCGGTGCTTAGGCGTCTTCCTTTGAAAGTTCTATATCCAACCGGAAAAAGTCAAGAAACACGAGTTACTCGATCTCTTCATCTATTTAAAAGAGCCGATATCGTAGCTGGAGACTTTTTATATATCAATCGATTTATGCCGGACGATATGAAAGGGAAGATTATTATTACCAACACGGTCACAAATAATGATATCGAAACTCTTCGAAAATTTGGAGTAAAAATACTTGTTACAACTACTCCTGAGATGAATGGACGTTCTTTTGGTGCGAATGTTCTTCAAGCAATTTTTGTTTCAATACTCGAGAAACATCCTGATAAGATCTTACCTGAGGAATATTTACAACTAATGAATACCTTAAAAATTCAGCCACGGCTGCTTTATTTATAGATAATTTCATTTAAAAAATGTTGAGTAATTTAAAAAAAATACCCGGAGGGTAATAGTAGTGGACGAAAAAAAGATTGTGGAAGAAACGATTGAGAAATATGCTAAATATATTAATCCTGGTTTAGCTCGATATTATAAGTTTGCCCACCTTGATACTGTAGAGTGGACCAGTGCCGGTTCAAAGGTATGGGATGTATTTGGCAATGAATATATTGATTGTTTAGGTGGATTTGGAGTTTTCAATGTTGGAAGAAACCACCCCCGAGTTGTTCAGGCCGTAAAGGAACAATTAGAACGACTTCCTCTTTCTACTCGTACCTTGTTTAATAAACATCAAGCCGATTTAGCTGAAATGTTAGCCCGCATAACACCAGGCAATCTTCAATATTCTTTTTTTGGTAACAGTGGAACAGAAGCTGTGGAGGGTGCTTTAAAGCTGGCTCGTTTTTATACCGGCCGTGAAAAACTAATTTCTGCCGAGAATAGCTTTCACGGCAAAACTATGGGTTCATTAAGTCTATCGGGGCGCGAAGTTTATAAAAAGCCTTTTTTGCCTTGTCTACCAGAAGTATATCACGTTCCATTTAATGATATCGATGCCTTGAAACAATTGGTAGACAAAGAAACCGCCGCGGTTATTTTAGAGCCAGTACAAGGAGAAGGAGGTATCATTATTCCCTCTCCCGATTATTTAAAGCAAGTTAAATCGATTTGTGAAAAACAAGGAGCCTTGCTTATTTTGGATGAAATCCAAACCGGATTGGGTCGGACTGGAAAGATGTTTGCTTGTGAGCATTTTGATGTTGTGCCAGACATAATGACTCTTGCTAAGGGCTTGGGAGGTGGCGTGCTCCCCATTGGAGCATTCATCAGTACTGCCGAGATTTGGAAAGTATTTGAAGAGAATCCCTTTATTCATTCTTCAACATTAGGGGGGAATCCCCTTAGCTGTGTTGCTGGTATAGAAACCTTAAAAATCCTTCAAGATGAAAATATACCCGAATTAACCAGGATTAAAGGTGAGAAAGTCTTGCAACGGCTTGGTGAGATTCAAGCTGAGTCAGAGGGAATGATTCAGGAAATAAGAGGAATTGGTTTGTTGATTGGTATCCAATTTGGAGATTCCGATATTGCGTCTTTGATAGCCATGGAGATGGCTCAGCGTCGTGTTTTAGTAGCCTATACTCTTAATAACCCAACTGTGATTCGTATTGAGCCACCACTGACTATATCTTATGAAGAGTTAGAGACAGTTTTATCCAGATTAAACGAATCCTTGGTCTCAGTGCGAGTATTGTTAAATGAGATAGAGGGAGAATAAAGACCATGGGAAAAGTAAATGATGTTATTACCATTCAACAATCAGTCGAAAATGTTTTTCTCGAGGCTCAGAATATCGAGCAATTAGCTAAATTTCTTCCAGATCTTCAAGAAGTAAGAATTCTTAAAAAAAATATGAACGAAGTTGATAGTTTTTGGAAAGGCAGCTTTCAAGGAAGAGAAGTAAAGTGGACTGAGCGAGATATATGGGATGAAGCCAATAAAGAATGTCGATTCTTTATATTAGAAGGAGATTTTAAGGTTTACCAAGGAATGTGGAAGTTTATCCCATTATCCGATAAGGAGACAAAAGTAGAGCTTGAGATTGAATATGACTTAGGGCTTCCACTGGTGGGGGCTTTGATCAATACTTTTCTTAAAAAGAAGATGTTAGAGAATGCTCAAGCAATGCTAAAAGCCTTAAAACAAATGATCGATCAAGCCTGAATCCGGTTTGGTGAGGAAAAGGTAAGGTAAATAGAATATAATCTTAAACTAATTCATTATATTGAGTGAAAGTGAAGGAAAGAATAAAAGAATTTATAGTTCCTTCACCCTTGACGGGAGAAGGAGAGGATGAGGGTGAAAGCCCAGAATGAGATCCTGATTGGTTGCTCTAAAAGAATTACCTTAAAAAACATTCCGGTATTTTCAGGATAGACCTTCATGCTGCCTGGCAGCACCAGATGAGGATGAAAATAGTTACCTAAATCCGTCATTGCGAGAAGTAAAGCGACGTAGCAATCTCATTTAGTATTCTTTTTTAAATAATTAAAAGATGAGATCCTCACGCGGGAAAGCACCGCACAGGATGACGGATTTTTTAAACATTGTTATATTTTCAGGACAGGTTACAAGGAAATTAAGGCAAAGGGAATTAGAAGAAGAAAAAAAAGGTTTTAATGAAATATATTTTACAGGTTCTAAAAGTGAATCAGCAAGAAGATATTAGCATTTTATTTTTTTCGTTCACTTTTTTAGGTTTTTGGCTTATCACTGTATTGAAAGATTGAAGGTGAATTTCGTGGATAGCTTTGCCTTTATAATCCATGCAATGGATGCTCAAGACATCAAAGATCATAAAAAAATACTCCGTGTTTTGCCTAACCGGTCGGTTGAATACCTCGCCTCTCACATATCGCCGTTTGTTTTATCCCATGTTACCGGAGTTCGCTCACAGGCGACTGGGAAAGAAATCAAAGGGTGGTTTGTGGGCCTTCCTATGACTTCAAGGGTTCTCATTGAATACCCATTTACTTTTGTTTCGAAGCAAATTCAAAAATGTGGTTTATTGGCGGAAAAGCTCGGAGCTAAGATTATTGGTTTAGGTGCTTTTACATCAGTAGCTGGTGATGGAGGAATTACTCCCAAAAAAGGCTTAACTATTGCCGTTACCACCGGTAATAGTTATACCGTGGCAACGGCTCTGGAAGCTACTATGATTGCAGCCCAAAAGATGACATTAGACTTTAATAGTGAAGAGTATGCAATAGTTGGTGCTACTGGCTCAATTGGAAGAGCTTGTGCCCTCATTTTAGCGCAAGAAAAAAAGAAAGTTAGGATTGTAGGGCGCGATCAGGAAAAGGTGAAGAATGTACAACGGGAAGTTGAGCAGTTTTCACCTTATCCAGTAAAAGGATTTACAAATATTGAACAAGGAATTAAAGGGTGTCGGATTATTTTAACCGTCACCTCGGCCATAGAAACCATAATTCAAAGTCATTGGATCGAACGAGGAGCTGTTGTTTGTGATGTGTCAAGGCCCAGAAACGTAGCTAAAGAGATTATGCAGTCCCGAAAGGATATTTTAGTTATTGAAGGTGGTATTGTCGATGTGCCTGGCAAGCCTGATTTTGGAATGAATTTTGGATATCCACCGGGCAAGGCTTATGCTTGTATGTCAGAAACGATGATCCTAACTTTGGAAGGTCGATTTGAAGATTATACTCTTGGTAAAGAAGTCCAAGTTGAACATGTGAAAGAAATAAGTAATCTTGCCTTAAAACATGGTTTTAAGGTATCAGGAATTCGTAGCTTTGATAAAGAATTAACCGATGAAGAAATCGAGATGATTAAAAAAGCTATTTAATTCATGAATGGGTTTCAGAAAAATTAATAAGGAGGATAATTAATATGACTTCTCGAGAGAGAGTTTTAGCCGCAATCAATCACCAAACTCCAGACAAAGTTCCTTTGGATTTGGGATCAACGCTCATCAGTGGTATTCATGTAAGTAGTCTTCATAAGCTCAAAGTATCCTTGGGATTAATTAAGGATAATGAACCAGTGAAAGTCTATGATCCCTTTCAAATGCTAGGGGAAGTAGACGATGATCTCCGGGATGTATTGGGAATTGATACGGTTCCATTGCCATCTATAAAAAATTTCTTTGGTTTTAAAAATGAAAACTGGAAACCATGGACTTTTTTTGATGGGACACCGGTTTTGGTTCCGGAAAAGTTTAATATTATGCCGGAATCGAATGGTGACATCCTTCAATATCCTGAAGGCGATCGTTCGGTTCCGGCTTCTATGAGAATGCCAAAAGACGGGTTTTATCATGATTCTATTATACGGCAAAAGCCAATTGTTGATGAATCGAAGCTAAAAGTAGAAGACCAAGTTGAAGAATATTCGATTATGGGCGATGAAGACCTGGCTTGCTATGAAAAAGAGGCAAAAAGACTTTACGAAGAAACTGACCGTGCGGTGGTTTTTGGTGGAGTGCCAGGAACTAACTTAGGTGATATTGCTTTGGTCCCTGGACCAGGCATGAAAAATCCTCAAGGAATTAGAGACGTTGAAGAATGGTATGTTTCCCTCATGACTCGTAAGGATTTTTTAAAAGAGGTATTTTCTCAGATGACTGAAATTGGTTTAAAGAATCTTAAATTAATGTATGAAGCTGTTGGTGAGAGAATTCAGGTTATCGTCCTTTCGGGGACTGATTTTGGATCCCAGAATTGTCCATTTATTTCACCAGCTCTTTATCGAGAACTCTTTAAACCTTATCACAAAGCAATGAATGAATGGATACACCAAAATACTCAATGGAAAGTATTTATCCATACCTGTGGCTCAGTATTTGATCTTCTTCCTGATTTAAAAGAAGCCGGTTTTGATATTCTTAATCCAGTGCAAGTTTCTGCAGCCAAAATGGACCCGAAAGAACTTAAAGAACATTTTGGTTCAGACTTTACATTTTGGGGAGGAGGAGTGAATCCTCAATCAACTCTTCCTTTTGGTTCTCCTGAGGATGTTCGTCAAGAAGTCAGATATTTGATAAATACCTTCAAACCTAATGGAGGGTTTGTTTTTGCTAATGTCCATAATATTCAAGCAAAAATTCCAGTAGAAAATTTACTCGCTTTTTTTGAGACCCTTCAAGAAAACCGTTAAAAATTAAATGGTATTAAAATTCAATAAGAAATATTCTCATCTTATAATTTAAATAGTTAATTAATAAATTGATATAATTATTTATTATCATGATAAAAATAGAGTTGGGAGGTGGAATCCGAATAATTTAAGATGTTCAGTTTTTAAAAAAAAATAAAACGAGGTGGAAAAGAACATGAAAAAGATGATGCTTTTTATCATGATATTAGTAGGTATTTTCAGTTTTATGATTCCAGCGTTTGCTGAAGAAAAATTACCAATTTCTGAACAACTTTATATTGAAGTTTCAGCACTAGGAAGCTTGGATTATTTTTATGATCATAAATTGGGAATGGAATTAGCTGGAAAATATTTGGGAGTTAAAACCGAGTATGTTGGACCGGCTGATTTTGATATGGCAGCCATGATCACCGCATTTGAACAATCCATTGCCAAAAAACCCCAGGGGATATTGGTGGTTGGTTTTGAGCCTTCGCTCGACGCAATTGTTGATAAAGCTATTGATGCTGGTATCCCGGTTGTTACACTTGATGCCGATTTGCCAGGTTCAAAAAGAATTGCCTTTGTTGGAACGGGCAATTATCAAGCAGGTTTTGAAGGAGGCAAAAAGCTAGCTTCTCTCGTGGGCGAAAAAGGGAAAGTTGCAATTATGACCAGACCGGGTCAATCGAACCTTGAAGAGCGAATTGTTGGATATAAAGATGCTTTAGCTCAATATCCTGATATTGAGATAGTACAGATTGCTGATACTCAGTCGGACCCAACGGTTGCTGCTCAAGCTGCTGCAGCTCTTCTTCAAAAGTACCCAGACTTAGCTGGTATTGGTTGTGTTGAAGCTGCTGGTGGGGCTGGGGCTGCTACCGCGGTTAACGAAGCTGGGAAAGCGGGTCAGGTTAAGATTGTTTCTATGGATAGAGGAAACGATGTTTTAGAATACATTAAAGACGGGATAATCTCTGCATCGGTTGCTCAGCAGACTGCTTTAATGCCATTTTATGGTACTCAAATTCTATTTAACCTTTATAATTACGACATTCCAATTTCCAGCGATAATGCAAAAGCTAAAATCTCAGGGACGCCAGCTGTCATAGATACTGGTGTTGTTATTGTAGATGAAACGAATTATGAATATTTTATGAGAGATTAATATAACCAAAGATAAATTAGTAATCACAAGGGAGCGTGTATCCATTATCACGCTCCCTTGTGATAATTGGTTATTTATTCAATTGAGGGGGAGTGTAGAAATATTAGTGATACTCATCGTTATTGGAGGAATTCATGGATAAATCAATAATTTTAGAAGCGCAAGATATCGTAAAAAACTTTCCTGGAGTTCGAGCTCTTGATGGAGTTCAATTTCAATTACAGAAGGGTGAAGTCCATGCTCTGGTGGGTGAAAATGGAGCTGGGAAAAGCACTTTAATGCACATCTTAGGAGGAGTGTATAGACCTGATAGTGGAGATGTATTCGTCGAGGGTAAGAAAGTTAAATTACAAAATCCTTACCATGCATCTCAGGAGGGGATAAGCGTTGTTTATCAGGAATTGAGTTTAGTACAAAACCTTTCAATCGCTGAAAATATTTTTGCCAATCGTCAGCCTCTTAAGCGTATGAAACTGGTTGATTGGAGTCTTTTATATCAAAAAACATTAGAAATATTAAAATATTTTGATTTGGTGATTGATCCTCGTACTCCAGTAAAAGAATTGTCGGTTGCTGAGCAGCAAGTCGTTGAAATTCTTAAAGCAATTTCCTGTAACCCAAAAGTACTCATACTGGATGAGCCAACTTCTTCACTAACCCAGGTAGAAACCAAACTTCTTTTTAAGAATATTCAGTTTTTAAAAGAAAAAGGAGTATCTTTTGTTTATATTTCTCATCACCTTCAAGAAATATTTGAAATCGCTGATCGGGTAACTATTTTTAGAGATGGAAAATATATTGATACTCGGAACATTTCTGAAGTAAATGAAGAACAGGTTGTAAAGCTCATGGTAGGTCGAGAAATTCAAAATATGTATGGAGATCGGAATTCAAAAGTCGGTAAGGAATATTTTCAGGTTGAAAATCTCTCTCAAGATGGGGTCTTCACTGAAATATCTTTTTCTTTGAAAAGAGGAGAAATATTAGGAATAGCTGGGTTAGTTGGAGCAGGAAGGACAGAGTTAGCCAGAGCAATATTTGGCTTAGAGCCATTTTCTGAGGGAAGTATAAGACTTAATGGGAAGGTTTTGTCAATACATTCTCCCGGTGATGCCATTCAAGAAGGAATTGCCTATTTGACAGAGGATAGAAAACAACAAGGGCTTTTTTTAAAAATGAGTTATCGTGAAGACTTGATAGCACCAGATATGAAGCGTTTTATAAAGGGTATGAATATTCTTGATGAAAGTAAAATAACTTCTTTTGCTGAACAATCACGAAAACAATTTAAAATTATTACTCCAACAATTTTTCAAAAAGTTAGAAACCTATCAGGTGGTAATCAGCAGAAAGTATTGTTATCTATGTGGGTAGGAATTAATCCGAAAGTCTTAATTGTTGATGAACCGACCCGAGGAGTCGATGTAGGAGCCCGAAGAGAAATCTATAAAATTATGCGAGACTTAACCTTATCAGGTGTTGGAATTGTTATGATATCATCTGATTTACCAGAAGTTTTAGGTGTAAGTGATCGCATTCTGGTAATGAGGGGTGGACGTATTGTTGGAGAATTTAATCAAAATGAAGCAACCGAAGAAAGAGTCATTACTTGTGCTACAGGTGTAGGAAAAGTGAACATGCTAACTTGAGAAAACCCATAAAGGAGAAATCGAATGAGTCAACTAGAGCAAACCAAAAACCATCGAAACCTATGGCGAAGCTTAACTGAAATTCATGAATTCATGATTTTATTTATTATTATTGGTGCTGTAATCCTTATGACTATATTGTCACCTATATTCTTTACTTCAGGAAATATCCTGGCTACTCTTTTAAGCCTATCGATCGAAAGTATCATTGCTATTGGAATGACAGTTTTAATGGTTTCAGGCGGTTTCGATATGTCTGTAGGTTCAACCGTTGGTTTTACCGGGGCAATGGCAGCAATGCTGATGGCCAGGGGAATACCAGTTATTTTAGCAATTTTGGTAGGGATAGGCTTAGGAGTTTTAATTGGTATGGGTAATGGCTTGATTATATCAAAAATTGGGATTAATCCATTCATTACGACTTTAGGAATGCTTAATTTAGTTCGAGGTCTTTTGTTGGTGATAACCAAAGGGAAAAATATTACCGGTCTACCTGATTCTTTTAAAATGTTAGGTCAAGGTAAGTTTTTTAATGTTCAGTATCCAATTCTAATCGCCATTATTTTGGTTATTATAGGAGATTTTTTACTGCGAAAATCCCAATTTTTTCGACAAAATTATTATATTGGTGGTAATGAAAGAGCGGCTTTGTTATCGGGAATTAATGTTAGTAAAATGAAAGTATTTAATTATGCCCTTGCCGGTGGATTAGCAGCGTTTGCTGGTATCATTATGACCGCTCGTTTGGGGGCGGCGTCGGTATCGGCGGGTACCGGTTTGGAGCTCAGGGTTATTTCGGCAGTTATTATTGGTGGTGCCAGTTTACAGGGTGGAGAGGGTACCGTTGCCGGTGCTTTTTTAGGAACCCTTTTAATGGCTTTGATTCAGAATTCTCTGACTCTTTTAGGGGTAGATGTTTACTGGAACACTTTTGTTATCGGAACAACTCTTTTAGTTGCAGTGATGATTGATACTTTAAGCAAAAAGAAAAAAGGCCTTTTATAAAAAACCTTATAGAAAAATAGCTTAATTCAAGGAGAATATGAATGAATACCTCAGAAAGATATCGAGAGAGAAATTTTCGTTCAGAAAAACGCATCAGAGAAGCGTTTCAATTTAAAAACCAGGAGTCACCTTATATTATTTACGACGTAAACTATTGGTTATTTGGCGCTTTACAGGAGGAAATTCCTGAAGGATATTGTAGCGAAGATCCTTCAATTATGACCAATTACCAAGCTCAAAAAATCGAAATCCATATGCGGGAATATCAAGATGTTTATATTCCTTTTTTAATGCCTTGGTTTGGAACCGGCGTTCTTGCTTCAGGATTTGGTATAGATGTTAAATTCCTGGACAAAATGGATCCAGCTGTTGATTTGCCAACTATTCAAGACATTCAGCAAGTTCGAGATTTAAAAAAGCCGAATCCTTTGAAAGATGGGCTCATGCCTCGGGCTCTTAACACAATCCGATACATGCGAGAAAACACTGATTTTCCAGTAGGGGTTACCGATTGCCAGGGACCATTGACAACCGCTTTGCAGATTATCGGATACGATAAAATGATTTATTGGATGCATGATCATCCCGAGATGATTCATGATTTAATGCAACTGGTTACTGACTCTCTGATTGAATGGATTCGTGTTCAAAAAGAGATTGCTGGTCAAAGCCGGGATGATGATGCCTATGTATTAGGTGTAAAAATCCCTGGAGGCATCGGGGGGGTTTGGATTTCAGATGACGATTCGGTTATTTTTGGAAAAGATCTTTATCGGGAATTTGTGGTTCCTTATAATAGTCAGGTTCTTGAAGCTTTTGGGGGAGGGGTTATTCACTTTTGTGGTAGTGCAAACCAACATATTGAAAACTTTCTATCAACCCGTGGGTTGAAAGCTATTCATAACCTCAACTTAGACCATCTTGATGAAGCCGCTCGCCTTCGTCACGCGCTTGCCGAGAAAAAGCTGGTTTATATGGTCGGAGATTTTAATCTCGAGGATAATCGAATTGATCATTATTATCAACAATTATTTCAAAAAATGGACTCGCAAGGGCTCATAGTGATTTCATATATTGCTCCGGCTCTATCTCTCCAAGAAGGTCAATATATAGATACTCGCCGGGATCCCGGTATTGGGAAGCGGATTGAACAATCTATTCAAAAACACAATCATTTAAAATAAAGTTTAGTTATCAATTCTAAGGAAAAATATGTTCAGAAGAAGAAATTGCATTGTTTAATTGAAGGAGAGTAAAAATGCTGCAATTTGATGTAGTAGGAGTTGGGCATGTCGCTCTTGATAACTTAGGAATTGTTGAATCCTACCCTCAGCTTGATCAACGGATCCGCCTAAAAGATTTTCTTCGTCAGGGTGGTGGAGAGGTGGCTACTGCTCTGGTGACCTTAGCTCGTTTGGGCGCAAAAGTCTCTTTCGTTGGGAAAGTGGGTGATGATGAGTCAGGAGAATTTCTCTCTAAGGAATTTCTTCAGGAAGGAGTAGATATTAGCCAACTCGTTAAGGAAAAGGGAAAAATGAGCCTGACTGCCTTTTGTATCATTGATCAAAAAAGCGGGAAAAGAACTATTTTTTGGTATAAAAATCTAACTCCTTTAAAGCTTGATGAAATCGATCCCGATTTTCTTTGTCAAGGGGAAATACTTCATTTAGATGCTCATGAACCGGAAACCGCTTATGATGCCGCCCGATACTTTCGCGAACATACTGAAGGAAGAAGAATTGTCCTGGATATTGATAACTGGGATGAGCAAAGAGAAAAGTTAGTGACTTTAACTGATGTTTTAATCGGTTCAGAAACCTTTGCTAAAAATTTTCATCCTACCAATCCAAATATAGCTTTAGAAAAAGTTGCCGCTTTAGGTCCAAAGGCGGTTATTTTAACCCAGGGAGAAAAGGGCTGTATGGGAAAAGTCGGAAAAGAAACCTTTCATGTTCCAGGTTACCAGGTTAACGTAGTCGATACAACCGGTTGTGGTGATGTTTTTCATGGTGCCTTTGTATTTGGCCTTTTGAAAGATTGGGATATTCTTTACACGGCTCGTTTTGCTAATGCTGTTGCTGCCCTAAAGTGTACTAAATTAGGAGGGCGTACGGGAATTCCCAATTTGGCACAAGTTCAGGAATTTATAGAAAAATATAAAAATTCAAAAAAATAACTCAATTGAGAGATTAAAAATCTTTTTGAAAAATTACCACCATACCTTAAGAAGCGGTGCTTTTATGATTAATGGTTTAAGAAATTCAATGGCCTTTTCACAACCATCTTCCCTTGACATCACTGGATCTTCATGTTCAAAAGAGAGAACATAATTATACCCAACACTTAACAAAGCACTCATAACCTTTTTCCACTTTACGTCACCCCAACCGGGAACACGAAAGCGAAAACCACGATCCGGTCTCATCCAAGAACCAGTAGGGATAACTCCTGAGCGTCGGACCTCGTCTTCTTGTATTTCTGAATCTTTAGCATGAGCATGAAAAATCCTTTCTTTAAAGGTTTTAATAAAAACAACTGGATCAATAAGTTGCCATATCAAATGACTCGGATCAAAGTTAAAACCAAAGTTGTCTCTATTATCCAAAGCTTGAATTGCCCGCTGAGCGGTTTCAATATTATAGGCAATCTCATTGGGATGAACTTCAAGGGCAAATTTCACTCCATATTTTTTAAAGGTATCTAAAATATCTCCCCAACGATCTGCAAATACTTCCCATCCTTTTTCATATAACTCTTCATTCTTAGGGGGGAAAATATACCATTTGTCCCAGACATGGGAACCTACAAACCCACAAATAACAGGAACCTCTAATTCAGAAGCAGCCTGTGCGGCTTTTTTCATCATTAAAATAGCATATTTTATTTTTTCTTTCGTATCAGGCAATGGAGCAAATTCGTCGGTGGACTCGTCATGTGGTCCTAAAACTAATTGGCCTGGCATTCCGCAATTTAAAGCGGAAATATCAAGATTATTTTTTTTGAGTATTTTCTTAACTGAACGATCTCCTTTTAACACTTTTTCAATATCAAGATGAGTATTTCCTTCCCAGGCAGGTAGTTCAACCATTTGGTACCCTAAAGAAGAAATATACTGAGCAACATCTTCAAGAGGTTTATCTTGAAATAAATTGGTAAAAATACCAATTTTCATTAAGATTCATCTCCTTTGACCAACTAATTCTTTATTTTTACCATTTTTTTCTTCGTCCAGTATAGACAATTACTAATATCAAGAGGAGTAAGCCTAAAGTGATCTGTCGAACAGCTTCAGTGGTTCGGAGGGCAACTAAAATACTGTTGAGGGTAGTGAGTATGATACAACCAGTTACCGCACCCATGTAATTTCCATTCCCTCCGGCAAGAGATATTCCTCCGATAGCCAGAGAGGCTATGGAGGGCATGGTGTAGGTCGCACCGAGATTAAGGTAAGGGGTTCCAGTATAGCTCAGTAAAAAAAGACCAGCTAAAGCAGCTATAGCACCACAAATTCCGTATACAAATACTCGGAATCGCTTGACCCTAACTCCACTCAGTTCTGCCGTTAAGCTGTTGGACCCAACCCCATAAAGAAGGTTTCCCCATTTAGTTTTTTTAAGAATGAAAGAAGCAATGATTATTAATAATATCCATAATAAGATGAGATAGGGTATATTAAAAATTTTCCCGTTTCCAATAGTTTCTAATAAAGGCGGAGCATTCCCTGTTGGAAATCCTTTAGTTATGATAAGTGAAGTACCTTCTACAACACTAGCCATGGCTAAAGTCATAATAATAGGAGGAATATCAATATATGAGATAGCCAGTCCGCTAATCAATCCAAACGCTAACCCGACCGTAGGTGTAAAAAGGAGAGCTTTCGGAATATTAATATTTTGTCCGTTGAGAAAAAAAGCTGATAAAACAACACCAATAGAGAGGATTGAGCCAACCGATAAATCGATGCCTTCATTTCCTGATAAGACAACTAAGGTTTGTCCTAAGGCGACAATACCCAGAAAAACCGAAAGCCTAAAAACGGACATCACATGAGAAAAACTAATAAAACCGGGAAGAATAACTTCTCCTAAAACAAACAAAAGAATGATTGCATAAAAGGATATAGCTAATTTAGAAAACAAAAATTCCTTCGGTGTTATTTTATCTGAAATCAAAACTGGAGAATTGTTATTGTTCATTGTTTATCTGTCCTCGTTTTAAAGTGAACGGGCTTTCAGGAATTTTGGAATAGCTCCAACCGCAAGGGAGAAAATAATTATAATACCTTTCATAAATTCCTGATAAAAAGAGGTTATATTGGCAAAATAAAGAACATTTATGAGAAGTCCAAGAATTAACCCTCCCATAATCGGTCCAATAATGCTCCCCCTTCCACCAGAGAATGAGAGACCTCCAATAATGGAAGCAGCAACCGAGTTTAGGCTAAAACTGAGACCACTACGAGCATCCCCAGTAGCCGTTTGAGCCACCACACAAATAGCTGCTAAAGCGATAAAGATGCCACTCAATAAAAAAACCTTAATTTTAGTGAGGAACACGTTTACACCATTGGCATAGGCAGCTTCTTCGTTCCCTCCCACAGCATAAATATGTTTAAAAAATCTGGTTTTACTCATGAAAAAGAGGAAGCAAAAGGCTCCGATAAGAAAAAGAAGAACAACTGGAAAACCTGGGAAGAGATCACTTCGATACATTTTACTAAAATGACTTGGTATATAGCCTCCAGGCGTTGGCATAAAAAAGAGAGCAATTCCGAACCAAAGCACTGAGGTAGCATAGGTGGTTAACAGAGGAGGAGGGCCGAAATAACTGATGATGAAACCATTGATAAAGCTCATTAAAAGCGCTAATCCTGATCCGATAAACACCACGATAACCATACTCAATAATGAATCACCCATAAGAGAAGCCATGAGCACAGTTATTAGAGATATAGTGGCTCCTAAAGAAAGATCTACACAACCCACCAAAATGACTAAACCTTGAGCAATACTGGTTAAAATAAGGGGAGTAAAGGTGAGTAAATTTGATTTAAAAGCTCTATAGGTAAAGAAGTTGTGCTGAAGAAAAGCATTAAGGAAAATTATAGCAATTAAAATAAGAAAACTTGGGAAAGAAGGATTTTGGTATATACTTTTCCAGTTTAGTCGATTTTTCATTTTTACCAAATTTTCTCCAATAAATTTCTTTTTTTTAAGGAATTACTGTACTCGCAGCGAACAGGCAATCAAATTTTCCTCGCAAATTCCTTCACCACAAATTTCTTCAACAATTTGCCCCTCAAAAACTATTAAAACTCGATCACAATTCGCAATCAGTTCTTCATTGTCGCTTGCATAAAGTAAAACTGAAACACCTTGATTTGATAAATCAGCAATTATTTTATAAAGATTTCTTCTGGTTTCTACGTCAACACCCTTGGTAGGGTCATTAAGCAGTAATATTTTTGGAGAAAGGGATAACCATTTGCCAATTACTACTTTTTGTTGGTTGCCACCGCTGAGATGAGAGACTAATTTTCTTGGATCGGGAGGTATTAGTGATATAGTTTGGATGGTTGTGGTGACTGCTTGATGCAGCTCTTTTAAGGGGAGAAGAAACTTTTGCTTTTTTAGTGCGACCTGAGGGTATATAAGGTTTGTGAAAACATTGTGATTGAGAAAGAGCCCTTCCTTTTGACGATCGCCTGGCACTAAAAAAATTCCACGCTTGATTGCTTGTCCAGAGTTTTTTAAAAATACTTCTTGATTATTCATTTTGATTTTCCCAGAGGTTTTTTTCAGATAACCAGATAGGATGAGAAGAATTTCTTCTTGACCTTGGCCATTCAAACCACCTAATCCGACGATTTCTCCCTCTCGAATTTTAAAAGTAACATTATGGAGTTTTTCTTTTTTTGAAAGATTATCCACTTCAAGAACTAATTGATGAGTATCAAAGCTTCGATAAGATCGTTTTTCGTGGATGCTTTTTTCATTTTCTTTTTTTCCGGTAATAAGGGGAATGATCAACCTTTCGTCTCTTGGCTGTTGATGAAAGTCAACTTCACCAACGGTTTTCCCATTGCGGAAAGCAACTAAACGATCGCAGATTTTGGTTATTTCCCAAATCCGATGGGAGATAAAGATTACCGATACCCCGTTGTTTTTTAATTGATTTAGTTTTTCAAATAATATATCAACCTGTCTAAACCCCAGCGAAGCAGTTGGTTCGTCAAGAATTAGAATTTTTGGATGACGAGATAGAGCTTTAACGATTTCTAAGAGTTGTTTGTCTGAAGGTGCCAATTGGGATACTTTGTCATAAAAAGAAATATTTACCTGAAGTTCTTGAAGAGCTTCTTTGGCTCTATTAAGAGCTGCTTCTTTTTTGAGAATTCCTAAGGGGGTGGTGAACTCTCTTCCTAAATTGATATTTTCCCAAACCGTCATTTCCGGTATGAGGCTGAGGTTCTGATGGACCATCGAGATCTCAAGTCTTTCGGCTTCAAGGTGTGATTTTAAGCTAATTTGAGATCCATAAAGGTAGAGCTGACCTGAATCAGGATGTATGAGACCACTGATTATTCGTGCAAAGGTAGTTTTACCGGAACCATTCGCTCCGACTAGGCCACAAATTTCCCCTTGGTTGAGGGTAAAATTAGCGTCAGAAAGAGCTACTACTCCATCAAAACTTTTTTTTAGGTTTCTCGCTTCAAGAATGAAAGACATTGGTTAGATCCAGTATTTACGTTCAGGGCTGGGTTTTGCTGGCCCTGAACGTAAATTTATATGTATTGTTACTCAAAGAGAGTATCAAGTTCTTCTTGACTATACCAGGAATTCACGTAATAGGAATCCGCCCAGTCCTTATATTGATCATAAATCTCATCAATATTATTATTATCGACAATTAGATTTGGTTTCGTGTAAATGATGTGACCATTGACTAAGACTTCGTCTTTCAGCTTTTTCCCTTGTAAAAGCCTCAAGCCTATACCCAGGGCATTATTTACATAACCGGGGGGATTAACGATTCCAACGGTATCAAAATCAACAGCGTCTTTCATCTCTTTCCATTTTTTAATGAAAGCTATTTGAGTTTCACCAGTGACCACTGGAATCTCTCTGCCGGCAGCTTCGAAAGCTCGAATAATTCCTAAAGTCATTCCATCTTGGGTAAGGACACCGTCTATTTGGGGGAAAGATGCCAGGAGATCACTCATAACCTGTTGTGCAGCAGCCTGGTCCCAGTTACCATTAGCTTTCGCCAAAAGTTTAATATCAGGGTATTTGGCCAGTACTTTTTCGGCGGAAACGTCTCTTTCGATATTTCCAGGTTGATCGGCAATTCCACTGATGTATACTATATTCCCTTTTCCACCAAGCTTTTCACAAAACCATTCAGTAAGAGGGGCCATCCACCAATCTTGATTCATAAAAACATCAAGAACCTTTTCGTTATCAATAGGCATGTCATAAACAACAACTGTGATCCCTGCTTCTTGAGCTTCTTCCATGACCGGGTTTAATGCTGTTGAAGAATTGGGATTTATGAGTAACAGGTCAACATCGGAGGCAATAAGATTACGAATTTGGGCAATCTGGGTATTAACATCGGGACCGGCGTTTTGAATAATCAGCTTGTCAGCCAATCCTTGTTCTTTGTAAAGCTCGAATTCTTGTTGAATACTTTCTATCATCTGTACTCGCCAGCTATGGGTGAACGGTCCATTACTCAAACCAACCGTGTAAGGGGGTCCACCTTCCTTAGCAAATACTCCGAAAGCAAAAGATAGAACAAAAATCAGAGTAATGAATAACAATATTATTCTATTTTTTTTCATGTTTCTCCCTCCTTAAAAACTTCCTTTACAAAGTTCTAAAGTTTGATATTTAGGGAACTTGGTTTTTTGTACTTTATCACCTCCTCAGTTTCTTGAGCAATTCTTTTTGAAGCTTGAATTCAATTGTTAAAAAATCAACTCATTTTTTATTTATAAAAAAAAGGTTATAGAAAAAAAAGAAGATTTATGAAACAAAGCAGTCACATTTAAATCCTAACTAGCAATAGACAATGAATCACTTTATTTAATCCTTGAATAATTTATAGTATAGAAAGAATTGAAAGTCAAATAATACGACAATTTACCCTTGGCAAGAAAATTTATTATTAAAAAGGGATTGATTTTTAAAGGTCATTGCCATTCTGTAATAAGAATGAAATTTTAAATGATTCTTTCAAATTTTTTAGTCGGACTGATGGTTTTAAACCTTTGATAGGAGAGTATCTAAGTCTTGATTATCATATTGAAGAAATTGGAGAATGATTTGGAAAATCCTTTTAATATTTAATATAAGTGTCTAATTTTGATCAGTAAAAAAGTATTTATTCATAACTCCTTGAAAGCTCCTTTTTAGTTTCTTTGTATTATAACGTGATTCAATTTTAAAGCTGGATTTATTAAAGCGAAATAAAACATCGTTCAAAAAAATACTAGAATTAATGAAAACCTTTAGTTACGGATATAATACATTTTGATACAATAAAAAAAAGTGTATTGAGGAGGGGTTATTATGGGTACATTTTTAAAAATAATTGGAATTATAACCTTAGTTTTTGGAATTATTGTTATTGTTTTTACGTTGTTTGGAATGAGCAGGTTTTTAAGTTTTCTCACTGTGCCCAACCTACCCAATGAATCATCTACAATGATGCCTGGGACGAGTTGGGCAATAGCTGGAAATATTAGTGGAGCTATTGGTGGATTAGTAATCATTATTGGTGGAGCAGCTCTTTATTGTTTGGGTGCCATATATAACAATGTAATGGATATGAAAGCACCTTAATAATGGAAGCTGTTGTAAGCTTTATAAAATAGGGGTGATAAAAAATGGCAAAAAGAGTTGTAATTATTGGTGGAGTTGCTGCTGGTCCAAAAATAGCTGCTAAGCTTAGAAGGTTAGACCATGAGGTGGAAATAACTATCATTGAAAAAGGTCAATTTTTATCCTATGCAGGCTGCGGCTTACCTTATTATATTTGCGAGGACATAAAAGAACAGCGAGAATTAATGGAAACCCCAGTAGGAGTATTGCGTGATCCTGAGTTTTTTGAAAAAACCAAAAATGTGAAAGTGTACAATCGAACTGAAGCAATTAAGGTTGACCGGTTAAAAAAAGAAGTAGAGGTAAAAAACCTCGATACCAACCAGATAAAAACCTTACCTTATGATTACTTGGTATTTGCTACTGGAGCAAAAGTAATGATTCCACCAATAAAAGCAGTAGATATTGAGCACCCTGGCATGGAATTGGGATGTATGGATTTGTCCCACGTGTATACTCTCCATGGCATTGAAGATGCCGAGGCGATTCGATGGATTATTAAAGAAAAAATGGCAAAGAAAGCGGTTATCATTGGTGGTGGCTTGATTGGAATGGAAATGACTGAGAGCCTGGTGAAAAGTGGGTTATCGGTTACAGTCATAGAAATGCTACCAGAAATTCTCCCCATTCTTGATGATGATTTAGGAATTTTAGTGCGTCGTTATTGCCAGGAAAAAGGGGTCAATGTACGTGTTGAAGAGAAAATACTCCGACTGGAAGGAGAAGGTGGGATAGTTAAAAAGGTAGTTACCGACAAGGATGTATACGATACTGATGCCGTTATTATTGCAACTGGATTTCGTCCCAATTCCGATTTAGCAAAAAAATCAGGTTTGGAAATTGGAGAGACTGGTGGTATTAAAGTTGATTTATTTATGAGAACCAGCGATCCATTTATTTATGCTGCAGGAGATTGCGTTGAGATTGAAAATTTAGTTTGCTTGAAGAGTGCTTATATGCCCATGGGTTCTCTTGCCAATAAACAGGGTCGAGCAGTGGCCATTAATATTGCTGGTGGTCAAGAAGTATTTCGAGGTGGTTTAAATTCAGTTGTTTTTAAACTATTCGATTACACGGTTTCACGAACTGGCTTAGGAATAAAACAAGCTAAGGATTTGGGTTTTGATGCCGAGTATGCCTTAGTACCTGCTCCCGATAAAGCTCATTACTATCCTGGTGCAAAACGAGTAATTACCAAAATTATTGTCGATAAACGGAATGGAAAACTATTGGGAGGCCAGTTTGTTGGAGCTGGGGATATTATGAAAAGCGCGAATACTGTTGCAACAGCTCTCTACTATGGAGGAACCATTGAAGACTTATCGATGCTTGATATACCCTATGCTCCTCCTTATGCTTCAGCAATTGATAATGTCTGCGTTGCAGCCAATGTTATACGGAACAAACTGAATAGATCTATGATAGGAATATCAGCTTTAGAAGTGGAAAAGAAAAGGAAAAGGAATGAAGATTTTATCCTTTTAGATGTAAGAACCCCTAAGGAATATCAACAAGTTAGGATTCCGGGGAGCACTCTAATACCTTTGGGCAATCTTAAACAAAAATTAGATGAATTGCCACGGGAAAAAGAGATAATTACCTTTTGTGCAGTGAGCTTAAGAGGTTATGAAGCTTTACTGATATTGAAATCGAATGGCTTTGGCAACGTTAAGGTAATGGATGGTGGTTTAGCTTGTTGGCCGTATGAGTTGGAAAAATGACCTATGGTATCTTGTTAAACTTGCCCCCTCGCTCCATTTTTCTGTAACTTGGGGCGAGGAGTTTAAATTTTTACTGTTTTTCTTTCTTTGTTGGGAAAGTTTAGGAATTAATACAACAGGAAACTCCTTGGATTTTATCAGATTATAAGACTGAAAGGATTGAAAGAGAAAACGGTATTTTCGCATTCTCTCGATAAAATATGTGGATAAAACTGGTTGTTATTGCATTAATATTAACCGTTGCCTTTTTTATTGTTTTTAATTTAGTTCAATCTCAAACGCCACCGGAAGATGAAGAGACTTCAGAAAAGACCGAAGAAAATGTTGAAGTACCTGAAGATCCCCCGGTTATTATAACTGGTGGTGTTGTGAGAGGTTGGGAAAAAGGAGTCTTGGCTTGGGCACTTGAAGCGAAAGAGATGAGGCTGAACAAACAGTCATCGCGTGCAAGTTGCCCGAATGGGGTAGAATTAGTCGTATTTGACGAAAATGGGGAAGTCAAGACAACTCTAAAAGGCAATAAAGGCTATATCAACCTCGATAATAAAGACTTTCAGCTAGTTGATACTGTTGAAGTTCTTTCGACAAATGGGAACCGAATTGAATCGATTGGTTTAGTCTATCGTGATAATAATAAGACTATTGAGGGGTTTGCTCTCTCGAAGATTTTCTTCGATGATAATTACATTGAGTGTCAGAATTTTATTAGCGATCTTGATTTCGAAAATCCAGTTTTTGAAAAAGTTCAAAAGGGCAAATTTGTTATAGGAGAAAAAACCGTCAATCAATAGTTTTCTGCGTTATTTTTTGAATTTATAAAGTCTTCGGCATGATAAAAGGTGTCGGCATATTTTTCCACTTTAATCTGTTCTTTATTAATTAGCTCCCTCAATTGATCAACGATTTCCCAAGAGTGGAGAATAAATTGGGAGTCTGGGAAAAGGGTTTTATCGCCTCGAAAACAATCAATGATGATATTTTCATAAGCTTCGGGGCTATTGATTCCAAAGGTTCCTAAAGAATTAAAATTGAGACGGACGGAAGAGGAAGATAAACCCATGCCGGGAATTTTTGCTTGAATAACTAGATCAATTTTTTCCTCAGGTTGAATTTCAATGATTAGCCGGTTTTCGTTTGTGGTTGTTGAATGAAAGATAATCTCGATATAGGAGATTTTTTGAGCCAACTTTTTCCCAGTTATGATCCAAAAAGGAACACCCGACCAACGTTTACTCGAAATATATAGAGGAAGTCGAATGAAAGTTTCGGTTTTACTAAAAGGATTAGAGGCATCTAGAGAATAGCTTTGGTATTGTCCAAGAAAAACCTGTTTGGCATCAGGAAGTTTTATATTTTGAATTACTTCTATCTTTTTCTGTTGCATTGAATTCAAAAAGGAAGAGCATTCAATTTTATCTTCTTGACAGAGAGGTGGAATGTCCATAGCAATCAATGAAAGAAGTTGTAGGAGGTGATTTTGGAATATATCTCGAATCGCTCCGGTTTCTTCATAAAAATTACCACGGGAACCAACCCCTTCCTTTTCACTAACAACAATATGAATTTCTTTAACATATCCCGCTGATAACAGGTTTTCAATAAACCAATTCTCGGCTTTTAAAATAATAATATTTTGAACGGTATCTTTTCCCAAGTAATGGTCCACATAATAAATATTTCTCTCTGGTACTAACTTATTAAAAAGCTGGTTTAAATGAATAAAGCTCTTTTTATCATAACCAAAAGGTTTTTCAATAATAATTTTTTTGATTATTTTTGATGGTATATACTCATTTATTCTTTTAATCAATAGAAGAACTCGGGCATAAATTGAGGGAAGTGTTGACAAATAGAAAAGAATTTCTTGGTAGTTTTTAAGATGATATTCAGCCAAAAAAGATAAGAGGGACTGAGGATCATCGATATCCCCTTGATAATAATCGGTTTTTTGAAAAAGATGATCCAAAACTGAAGAATCGAGCTCAGGAATTTTATTTGAAAGAGATTGGTAAAGAAAAGATTGGTAGGATTTTTCATCTGCAAACCGACGGCCAATTGCCAGTATATGAAAGTTATCAATTTTTCCACGACGGATGAGATGATAAAAAGCTGGGAAAATTTTTTCAGTAAAAAGATTACCAGTTGCACCAAAGAAAATGAATAACTTTTCGTTATTCATTCGAGATAGTCCTTAAGAAAGCTCGGATAGGCGAACCATCCGCGGCTTTTATTTTTAAAGGATATCCAGAAAACCAATAGAAACCAGGATTCACATGGGATAATACTAATCCTTCAAAGATGAGAATATCATTTTCTAATAATAAACGGTGGGTAGGGTGTTGAGGCTGGTCTCTTTCAATGCCGAGAGAATCGATACCAACACCTTTTAAAAATTTTTTAGAAAGAAAACCTGCTCCTGATTCACCTAGGAAAACAAATTTTTTTGGATGAAGTTGCTGAAGAGAATTGTCCGTTTTTAACAATAGAAAGTCTACAGTTGATATTTTGGTTTCATAGGGGAGAAGGTGTTCAGCTTCGATTTTTTCCAAATTTGAAAGTTCTAATACGATAGCCTTTCCTTCAAAGTGTTGTAAAGGATAAAGATCGATAGTTTTTCCTTGAGAAAGCATATGAAAGGGTGCATCAACATGAGTACCGGTATGGTGCAAAATGGATAAACGCGATTCATTAGACCCTTGATCGATAGTATTGGTTACTTCGATATTTGGTTTTCTCTCTGTTATCCCTTTGTAGGTAGGCATTTCTGGTGATATCACCATCGAAATATCGATCATGTCCACAAAATGGTTCCTCCTTTTTTAAACTGATAAAACTTGTATTTTCTAATTAGTCATAGTGAGACTTAATCCGCATAAATCATTTTTACAGTCATGCCACCATCTACAATAAGATTAGCCCCAGTAATGAAACTGGCTTCTGAGGAAGAAAGGAATAAACAGGCATGAGCAATATCCTCTGGAATACCGACTCGCCCGGCTGGATGTTGTTGATGGTCAATAATGCTCAAATTTGGGTTTTCTCTCCGGCTTTCTTTTTTCCAATCCCTGGTTTCAATCCACCCGGGACTTATGGAATTTACCCGAACTTTTTTAGGAGCAAGTGAGATTGCCAAGGCATGAGTAAGAGCGATCACCCCTCCTTTTGAAGCAGAATAGGCTTCGGTGTTTGGCTCAGACATAAAAGCTCGAGTTGAAGCCATGTTAATGATAACTGAACCTGGTAAAAAATAAGGAAGGCAGAAATGGACCATCAAATATATACTTTTTAAATTAACGTTTAATACCCGATCCCATTCTTCAGGTTTAAGCTCCTCGATCGGTTTATTGTTCAAAATTCCAGCATTATTAATTAATATATCAATAGATTGACATTGTTGCCTTAAAAGACTCACAGTATTTTTTATGTTTTCGGGATTGGATACATCACATTGGTAGGGGAAAAAAGACAAAAAACTTTGCCATTCATTTTTGCATTCCATTAGGGCTTCTTGATCTGTGTCCCAAGACGAGACCCAAGCTCCTTTGGTAAGAAAAACTTTAGAGATTACTTTTCCAATCCCTTGAGCTCCACCGGTTACTACCACTGTTTTATTTTTAAAATCCATTTAAATTATCCTTTTTTATAAAAATTCTTTAAATGATTAAATAAAATTAAGGTAAATAACTTCCGATAGGAAGTTGATATAACCGATGAACCATAGCATGAACTGACTCACTTAAATGAGTGTTCCCGAGATTTATTGGATCCATAACACATCCATCGCTAGTATGTCCTCCGAAACCAACTACATGACCAAATTCATGAAGCAGGGTAGCATAGACAGGACATAAGTTTTCGTCAGGAAAAATGAAAATTGTCGCACCGTATATCATAGAATTATTTCCAATGTAGACTTCGGTGTATCCACAATTTTGAAATAAATTGAGACTATAATCAACGGTAATAATAATTGGACTTAAAGGATTGAGACTGAGGTAAAAAGAAGTTGGTCCTCCAATCACCTCATTCCATTTGTTGAGAACCTCTTGAAGATGAGGATACCCAGTCATGTCAAAAACTTCAACAATTCCGTTTGGCCAACGGGTTACTAAATTTTCATCCCAACCATATTTTTTAACCAATGAATCGGCATGGATATCTATTGGAGGAAGGTTTGGAGCGATGTAGGTTGGAGGATTTTCAAACTGGAATAAGCTTGGTATACAGGAAGTAATAATGAAAGAAAGAAAAAAGAGAGTGAGCCAAGGGAGATATTTTATTAATCGTTTCTTCATCTCATTCCTTCCCAAACAGCCGTTCACTTTAACGTTTTTTTAATACCTTTATATTCTTTTTTCTATTGAGAATTATAAAAACTAAGAAAAAAATTTGGAATGAATTGTATATACAACCTTTTCTGTTTAGAAATCAATTAGCTTTATCAAATATCGGTTTTTGGATTTTCATTTCTCTACATTAAGTATATTACAATATTATAATTGAAAATTTATACTGATATTCTATCAAAATCAGCTTTTATAAAACCACTTTTCTACCACAAGGACGTACAACCATATCACATGAATTGCATCTATCCTGAAAATCCACGGGCATGATAAATCAAGCCCCTACAAAAGATTAAAAAATTGTAGTGGGCACAATTTTCATTGTGCCCACTCTTTAATTAATGTAGCGACCTGCCATGGCAGGTCGAATCTTGGGTTTTCACCTTCATCTGGTGCCACAACTTGGCATTAAGGTCTATCCTAAAAATACCGGAATAATTTTTATAGGTAACTCATATTGAGCAACCAACCAGAATCTCATTCCGG
>MWBQ01000117.1 GCA_002069605.1 Candidatus Atribacteria bacterium ADurb.Bin276 | reverse complement strand
CATTCTCCCTTCTGAGGCAAGGAGTGAGAATACACAATTAAAAGCTTATCCTCGAATGACCTTTCAATTATCAATACAAGGAGGATGCGAAATGAACTATCGTATTGTTGAAAAAGAGGCATTTAAGTTAGTAGGATTTAAGAAGAGAGTTCCAGTTATTTTTAAAGGTGTTAATCCAGAGATTGCAAAAATGACTGAACTTTTAACCCCGGAGGTTATTAAACAATTAAAAGTAATTTCAAATGTAGAACCAACTGGTATTATTAGTGCTTCCACTAATTTCTCGGAAGGAAGAATGGAAGAAAGAGGAGAACTAGATCATTACATCGGTGTAGCAACTTCAAGTGATGAAACAGCAGAACTTGATGTATTAAAAATAGAAGCCAGTACCTGGGCAGTTTTCGAATCCATTGGACCCTTCCCGGAAACACTTCAAAATGTATGGGGAAGGATATACTCAGAGTGGTTTCCGTCTTCAGGGTATGAGGCAGTTGAAGGTCCTGAAATTTTGTGGAACGAGAGTCCAGACACTGGAAATCCAAAGTATCGAAGCGAAATCTGGATTCCAGTAAAGAAAAAAGACTATTAATTACATTAATGTTTATTATTGAGGGCGCTCCTAGTAAGAGTGCCCTTTTCGTAAACGGGTACGATTGGTGGATATGTTCCCGTCTACCGATAGCTCCAAAAACGCAGTGGATATGTTTCCGAGAACGGGCAGGTTCAAATGACATTCATTCTGTCCTCTCGAGCCAGATCGAATTGCAATTATAATCAAATCCTTGTCCACAGCTTTTGGATTGATATTACAGACGAATCCAACATCGATGTTCCCATTAGCAACTATAGTATAAGGCTCTGGCCCCTTAATAACCCGAACATTAATGGACTTAGTAAACCTGCATTTTCCGGAAAATACTGCTTCCCACTTTCCTGAAACGTGAGGTGTTACAGTTGCATGACCTTCTGAAATGGGAAAGTCAAACACTTCTCCCCCGGGTCCAATGACATGGACATTGCTGGTTAAAGAAGCATCAGCTTTCCAAAACAACACGATTTCTTCTCCATCGCAAATAGTTAAATTATTGTGACAATCTTCGAGTCCGGCTTGAACCGAAGCGGGAGCATATTCTTTAATAACGGCGCAAAACTTGGTGTTATCAATAGAACAGGGGTCAATTTCTCCTGGGCAACCAGCTACTATGAGCATCAATCCACCAATAAACAAGCTGAGGATGGCAAAAAGGAATATTTTACTCCTTGTTGGACTCCTTTTCATTTCTTCCTCCTCCTTGAAAAAAAGATTTAATCAAAAGAGTATTTTTCTTGGCAGGTTAGAAACAGCATAGAAATTGCTGTGTGAGCTAAGTAAGAGTTTTTGAGTGTTTTTCATTATACTCTTTTTTTTATATTTTCAATAGATACCACCATAAGCAATGTTTTTAAGCTCATGCTCTCTTTTTTGAAGCTCGTTACGCTGTCAAAAAAAAGCATTAAACCCGTTGAAGAATAAAGAAGGCATAACCGTAACTTTCTTCGGAGCAGTGAAAAATTTTGATTTCCTTGATAATATCGGCAGCGAAGTCTATTACCGATGAATCAGGGTGATCAAGAAGACTTTTTATAAAGGTTTCAAGCACCTGATAACCAGCATTTTGGGCAATTTCACAAATTTGTTCATTTGTATGCATACCCGGATAAACGGATTGAAAAAACTCTTTAACTACTTTGGGAACCTTTTTATGTAACCAAGCCATTTCGCTTACGACAAGAAAGCCCCCGGTATTGATTGCCGGTGCCCAACTATTCAAAGCATTGGAAAATCCAATACTATAGGCAGCACCTTCCGACCAGAGGAGGTCAATTTGCGGAAAGGTAGCAGGAATGTCTTTCATGTCTATGCAGTGGGTCTGTATAAGACGATCGATTCCGGCTTCCTGAGCACGACGGGTTAGGTCATTTAAAAAGGGTTGATGAGTATCGATAGCATGAACCAAGGTGCTAAGTTCTTTTGCCAAAACAAAAGTCTGGCGACCGGTTCCACACCTAGCATCAACGACAAGTGAAAACTGTTGTGTTGGCAGAAGATGAAGAGCCTTTATGGTATAAAAGTCATCTCCAGGTCCTTGTTTTTTCATTCCTCCAAAAAAAGATCAATAATCTCTGGAGTGAAGTTCATGGTTTTTCCATCTTATAATATTTTTTATGATGAACACAAAAAATACTGTCTTCCTTCACCCATCTTTCTTTTTCATGTTCTACAAATTTTCGAATTCCAAATTCTTCAATAAATTGTAAATTTTCTAACATGCTCATTTGGTATTTGGTTCGGTATCTTTTATCTAAATTTTTCAATCTGGTGCAGGGGAATTTTTCGCACTTGCTCGAGCAGTATTTTAACTCTTTCTGTTGAAGAATCGTACAGTTTTTAATGATACATTTCCTACAGGAATTTAAGATATTTTCATCATTTTCCCGACAACCAAGACATTTATTTTTTTCTCTCAAATAACCAATACATAGATTGCAATTCATTCCACAAGGAGCAATTAAACTTGACTTCATAGAAGATCCTCTTTTTTTAAAAATTATATTAATAATAACCTTTGGTTTTAAAATTGGAAAGCCGCTCTTGAGAGGTTTTCCAATGAGCAATAAATTAATTACCATATCCAAATTCTTTATAAATCAAAAACCGAGTGATATAATTTTTTTACTCAATAAGATTACCACAAAGCAACTCACTCCATTCCTACGACATTATCTTCCTTAAAAACCGGAACAAATTTTATCAAGGAGGGTAAAGAAATGTTATTTGTCGTTTTGAGCAATTCAAAAAATGGGACCTGTAAAGAGAGGGTAGCTCGTCGAATACAGTGGAAAAATCCAGAAGGGACTAACTTGATAGCTGAATATTGGTTGACGACTGAATATCCCAATGTTATCCAAATCGTTGAAACTGATAATGTCCAGCTATTATTAAATGCTATTGCTGAATGGGATGACGTATTTGATATCAGCATTTATCCGGCAATTACAGGAGAAGTAGGAATGATAAATGCCCAAGAGATGATGAAAAATTTGTAGAATTTAACGGTGGATAAGACTCATTGCTCCCCTTATAATCAGTTTCTTTGTAGGGGGAGCAAATATTTACTGAGAATGAAGGTAAAAGGTGTGGATGCATCACCAGTTTGGGCGGTTGTGTTAGAAGGATGGAAATTAGGTAGATTTCTCCAAATCGAGTAAATGCTCTATCTGCCATTGGCGTTCCTTAGCGGCAGAAGGATAAGCATGTCTTGGATCGGAGGAGAAAAACACGGCCTTAGCTGCATAGGTTGCAGCGTGGACTGCATGACTGGCAACATGAGCTGTTGAAGCTGCCTGACCGGCAGCGCGAGCAGCGAATTTAGCAGCTTGATTATTCGTTTCCCGTGCTGCAGCATGAGCGGCGAAGGCAGCTTGACGGACATCGTGCACCGAAATTTCACCACGAATCCAAGCTTGTCCTGCTTCGATAGCGTTTCGCGGTCG
>MWBQ01000116.1 GCA_002069605.1 Candidatus Atribacteria bacterium ADurb.Bin276 | reverse complement strand
ACCGTGTAATCATTCGAGCGTTGTTTCCAGATGAGTAAAAGAGTGATATTTTTATCACCTCTATCCTGAAAATACTGGAATGATTTTTTATAGGTAACTCATATTGAGCAACTAACCAGGGCCTCATTCCGGGCTTTCACCCTCATCCTCACCTTCTCCCATTAAAAAAGACTGAGGGGGAGAGGGGGCGAAAAAAGAATGGCTAAATGAGATTGCCACGTCACTACGTTCCTCGCAATGACGTAGATTAATGTGGTTTGGTAAAACAAACCACATTAAAAGATTTAAAAATGTAGGGACAACAATTTATTGCGTTCGTTTAATGTAGCGACATGCCATGGCATGTCGAATCTTGGTTTACATCCCCATCTAGTGCTACGAGGCAGCATGAGTGTCTATCCTGAAACAGAGATTGGAAACAAAATAATCACAGGAAAATCGCCAGATTAATGGAATGAAGAATTCGTGTTTTAACCTTCATTAAGCGATATAATAAAGATATTGGTTTTTCATAATATCAATAATTTCTTAAGGCAGGGGTTTACAATGAATAAAAAATATTTATTCACTTTTCTTATCGTATGGATAATTTTTGTATTGGTTTTTTCTGCTGATGCTGAACAATATGACCAAGAACGGCAGCTTATGGTTGAGAAGCAGATCAAACAACGAGGGGTTGTTGACCCGCAGCTCCTCGATGCAATGTTAAAAGTACCTCGTCATCTCTTTGTTCCAGAAAATTTGGTTTCCTTAGCCTATAACGATACACCGCTCCCAATTGGATATGGTCAGACCATTTCCCAGCCCTATATCGTCGCATTGATGACCGATAGCTTAAAGGTCGAAGAAGGATTCAAAGTTTTAGAAATCGGAACTGGTTCTGGGTATCAAGCAGCCGTGTTAGCTGAAATTGGCTGTCAAGTTTTTACTGTTGAAGTCATCAAAATTTTAGCAGACACTGCTCAGGAAAGATTAAAGAGTCTTGGTTATCCGGAAATAAATGTCCGGTGGGGCGATGGGTATTTTGGCTGGAAAGAAGAAGCTCCTTTTGATTCAATCATCGTTACCTGTGCCATAGATCACGTTCCGCCTCCCTTGATTGAGCAACTCAAAGAGGGAGGAAAAATGGTTATTCCCGTCGGCCCACCATACAGCTTACAAACTCTATGGCTTTTCACCAAAGAAAAGGATCAATTGACGTCGGAAAATTTAGGAGGAGTTATTTTCGTCCCACTCCTTCGTGAAGTTCGAGAAGAGTAGAAAACATTTACTAGACCATCTTTCCACATTTGTCTAAGGAATGGGATGGAGCGATTTATTTAAAAAATGTACAATCACCCAGAAACCACCATATAGCGGAATAGATAAGAAATAAGGGAAATGAATTCCGTATTCAATAGCAGTAAAATGAGAAAGTAGAGATGCGACAACCGACATAAAACCATTCCAGGCAAAAACCACCTGAAAAAAATCTGGGTTTCTTTGGTGAGTCAGTCTCGATAAAATCGGAAACGGCATTCCGGCTGTAAAGGCTAATAAAGAGAAGGGTAGCAAAACAACCAATAAACTCAAGATACCGGGCAATTCCAATAACCAGCTACGAAGATAATTTATATATAGGAAAAATCCTAAAATTATTAAGGGGTGGACAAAAACCATCTTGAGAAAAAATCGATTTGACCGAATTTTCTCTACATACCAACTTCCTAATCCAGAAAAAACCAATAAAATAGTGAGAACTAAAGCAAACGTATAAATAGGAAATCCAATGATCATTTCTAACTGAACAATTACCGGTATCTCGATGAGCATATAGCCTATGCCGGTTATAATTGCCGCTAATTCAAGTTCCTTGCCTCCGGCAAAATGCAGTTTTTTTCTTCCCATAAAAGCCCGTCCGGGAATGAGAATAAAGAGGAGAGAAAGAGCAGTTATAACCAGGAAAATAAAAAGAACCAATAAAAAACCTGCTCCTCCAAAGGGAAGCCAGCGTTTCCCCAAGTTATAGAGGGTTTCCTTGAATTGGTTCCATTGGAAAAAATGAAAAAAGTAAGGTTTATTGTCACGAGGGGCTTTGACATTATAAAAAGATTTCTGAAGGGTTTCTTTTGGATCCTGAAAATAGTCCATAACTATCCGATAGTTTAATTTCTGAGTTTGAAATACTTTTTCAACTTCCTCTTCATCGATATCCGGATAATAAATAAAGTCAAAACCATAGACCGAAACATCTTGGCGAATTTTTTCAATTTCCATCTGGTCAAAAATTTGAATGGATATAATCATTTGAGCAAAATCTAAGTTTTTAATTATAATCAGCCGATTCTGAAGTAATTTTGGATCCCCCCAAACTTGAGAAACCAAATCCATCAGCTTCAACAGAACCATGGGGGGAGTTTGAGGAAAAAAAGATATGACTAACTTCCCATCATCGTTTAAATGATTCACGACCGAACGAATTCCTTCGATAGTAAAAAGATAATTTTCTTTCATTGAGAACGCTCCGGGGAAAATTTCTCCGTTACCGACGGGAATCTGGAGAAAAATCAGATCGTAGTGAGATTGAGTTTGGCTGAGATATTTTCTTGGAAAAGCAACTTCAATTTCATAAGGAATTGAAGGGCGAAGGTTTTTTAAAAATTCCCGATAAAGTGGTGATGAGGTAACGATAGTTCCGGAAACACTGGAATAATACATAGCATACATTTCATATCCCCAATCACATTCAATACCGAGCACCTCATCAGGTTTAAAAACTCGCAAGGGAAGAGCAAAGAGGGTGTTATAAATGAATTCCTCGCTTGGTTGATGAGGAAAAATTACCTGGTGGGTATAATCAGTTATGAGCGAGTAGGATGAGGGAGGAACATCTCGATAACGCATGCTTAACCCCGTTGCGGCTCTTGAATAGGGGGTGAAAAAAACCTCTAAATGTTGAGAGGGATTTCGATAGGTTGATAAAAGTTGGTTATCCGGGATCAGTCTTAATTGACGAGTGGGGCTATAGTCAGAAATTTTTAATGTCAATGGTAAAAAAAACAGAATGATGATTATTAAAATAAATATAAAAAAGAGTTTTTTTTGTTTCCAAAGATTTAGACATCCAATACCCATGATAGTAACTAAACTTTGGATCTCATTAAAAAACATAAGCAAAACAACACCGATTATAACTCCAGCCGCCGATCCAAGAAGATTCATGGAATAAAACCGAGGGAAATGGTCGGGATATTCATCAAAAAGGTGGATCTGATAAAGGCCGTGGTAAAAAAACGGGATTGAGGTAATAATAATAAGTAAAATAAAATTGATTTTATAGATGGAATAGGTCCAGAATTCATAAACATCCATAGGCAAAAAAACTAATCCAACCAACACAGCTGCCACTCCAAAGATAAAACAGAGAGGAATCAAAGGTTTCATTGAAAGCGGATAAAAGCGGAAAAGAGCTCCAGAAGCACCATAACCCAATAAAGCCAGCGATATAATAAGCGAGACAAAGTGAAAACCAGCCAAAAAAGCAAACCAACGAAAGAGAACCATTTCAACTGCCAAAGAACATAGTGAAATTATAAAAAGCTGGAAAGATTTGGTGGTTTCCCCTCTCATTTTCATTCAATCCCAGACTGTTTTTCTAATTGTATCATAGATAGAAATGGGTTTAATATTGATGGGGTATTAAAGAAATTAATCCTTTCTTTAAGGAAAAGTATTTTTTAAAAACCTTCATGCTGCTTTCGCAGCACCAGATGAGGATGAAAATACCTATCTTAATCCGTCATTGCGAGGAGACCAACCGATTTTTGGTTGAACGACGTGACAATCCCTGCCACCCAGCTTGTCATTCTGAGGAGTCCGGTGTCTTCTGCCGGACGACGTGAGAATCTCATCCTTTTAAATCTTTCCAAAATTAAAACATGAAAGATGAGATCCTCACGCCCTTACAAAGCGAGGGCTCAGGATGACCGATTAAAGAATTTGTTTGATGGTATTTTCAGGATAGGAATAGTGAAATTTAAAATTCTTACCGGTTATTTTATCTTTTTGTTTCAGTATTTTGAGGTGGAAAGTATGGATTCTCAACCAATTTATCGAGAAAAAATTGACCTTGATATTCTTATCCAAAAGTCTCAGGAACTGATGGATAATCTCGAGTCCTGCACTCTCTGTCCTCATGCCTGTCGGGTGAATCGGAAAAAGGGTGAAATTGGACATTGCAGAGCGGGGATGGAATTGGAAGTTGCCTCCTATGGACCTCATTATGGGGAAGAAGCTCCGTTGGTAGGGTATCGAGGTTCAGGCACTATTTTTTTCCATCATTGTCCGATGCATTGCATCTATTGTCAAAATTGGACTATAAGCCAAGGCCACGGCGAAAAAATCTCTATTGAAACTTTGGCTGGTTACATGGAGGAACTCCAGGCACTTGGCTGTCATAATATTAATTTGGTTACTCCCACCCATTACCTTCCTCAAATCCTTGCTGCTATAGTGATGGTAGTTCGTAACGGACTTAATATCCCCATCGTTTATAACTGCGGCGGTTATGAAAGTACAGCTACTCTAAAAAAGTTGGATGGCATTATTGATATTTACCTTCCCGATGCAAAATACTCTAATAAAGAAACTGCCGAGAAATTATCCGGAATTTCAGGATATCCGGAAGCCATGAAAGCTGCGTTAAAAGAAATGCATCGTCAAGTAGGAGATTTAAAAGTTGATCAACAGGGAATCGCTCAGCGAGGCCTGTTTATTCGTCATCTGGTCCTTCCAAATCATCTCGCTGGAACCCAGGAAATCATCGCTTTTATTGCCGAAAAGATATCTCCAACTGCTGCCATTAATATCATGGCGCAATATTATCCAACTTATCATGCCTTTCAATGTCCATCATTAAACCGTCGACTTTCCCGGCAAGAATATGAAGAAGCGTTGAAAATAGCTCACGACGTCAGTCCTCATTTCCAACTCAATTTTTGATGGTTAATAATTTTATACTCCTCCGATACAGCTGCGGACAGTTTCCTCGGCGAATTTTTCTTCCGCTTGCAGATCATGGGTGAACCGTGACACTAAAATACCAACCAAAAAAGATCCAGCCATGGAAAAAAGTCCAGGATTTTTCAAGGGGAAAAGGGCTCGGGAATGATGGAGGACATCCACCCAGATAGTGGGGCTCAAAAAAATGAGGATAATGGCCAACCCTAAGCCAGTAATCATACTAGCTACCGCTCCCTGAGTGGTAAATTTCTTCCAATATATCGACAGAAGCAAGGCCGGAAAATTCGCACTCGCTGCAATGGCAAATGCCAATCCTACCATAAAGGCAATATTTTGACCTTTAAAGAGGATCCCTAATACAATAGCGACAATACCCAAAGATAGAGTGGAAATTTTTGCCACTCTCAACTCCTTTTTTTCATTGATAATACCCTGTTTAAAAACTCCCGCATACAGATCGTGGGATACTGCCGAAGCACCAGCCAAGGTCAAACCAGCAACTACCGCTAAAATGGTAGCAAAAGCGACTGCTGCCAGATAACCAAGAAAAACTTGACCTCCCAATACTTCAGCTAACAGAAGAGCTGCCATATTTCCACCTTGATCAATAGTTTGAATAGCTGCCTTTCCAACAATGACCGCTGCGCCGAATCCTAAAATAAAAGTAAGGATATAAAAAAATCCAATGAAACCAGTCGCATAAAAAACTGATTTTCTGGCTTCTTTCGAATTGGGAACGGTGTAAAATCTCATAAGAATATGTGGAAGGCCGGCAGTTCCAAACATCAGTGCCAATCCCAAAGAAATAGTATCTAAAGGATTTTTAACCAATCCTCCCGGAAGCAGAAAATCAATTCCATATTGAATCTGGGCTTCATTAATAAGATTCCCAAAATGAAATCCATAATGATAGAGGGTCCAAATCGCCAAAACTGTGGCGCCGCCCAGCAAAAGTGCTGCCTTGATAATTTGAACCCAGGTAGTGGCTAGCATCCCGCCAAACAAGACATAGGCAAGCATAATCGAACCAACTAAGATAATCGCTACCTCATAAGGAAGACCAAAAACCAGTTTTATTAAGGTTCCGGCACCCACCATTTGAGCAAGAAGATAGAAAAGAACTGTCACAATACTTCCAACAGCTGCTGCGCTTCGAACCGGCCTTTTGCTCAACCGATAGGCCACGACATCCGCATAGGTATATTTCCCTAAATTTCTGAGTGGTTCTGCGATGAGAAAAAGCACCACCGGCCAGCCAACCAGCCAACCCACTGAATATATCAGACCATCATAACCACTCAGAGCCACCATGCCGGCAATTCCCAAAAAAGATGCCGCGCTCATAAAATCTCCCGAAAGAGCCAAACCATTTTGAAAACCACTGATACCATGTCCAGCAGCATAGAACTCACTGGTAGTATGGGATTTCTTTGAGGCCCAATAGGTAATGAATAGAGTAGCTGTCACAAATATAAAAAAGAAGGAAATTGAAATCGAATTGACCTGCCCTAAGCTGGTTGTACTCATGAGTGGCCTCCAGTAGTCCTTTTAATTCTATCAAGCAGTGAATCGTATTTGTTGTTCGCCCACCAAACGTAAATTCCAGTAGTGATCCATCCGATAATGATAATTCCAATTCCAATATAAATACCCAAGGTAATACCACCAGAAATTTTCCGAGCTAACAATTCCCGATTAAAAGCATCAATCAAAATATATGCAACATAAATGCTAACGATAAACAAAGTTAAAGTAAAAGTAATGGCTTTTCTTCGGTTATACAATTCTTGAAAGGCAAAATTATCTAATTTTTTATTTTTGTTGGTCTTTTTCTTCATAAGCTTCCCCTCACATTAAAATCAAATTGTCGGCTTTGAAGTGAATCAATAATTCATAATATTGAAACGATAAAATTGTCTGAGACAATTAAAATCTTATCTCGGTAAAAATATGGGGCTTATAAAACAGTGGGCAAATGGTTAAATGAACTTAGAGGAAAAATTAACTTGGTGGAGGATGAAACTGACGAATCATAGAAAAAATCAACTGTATTCCCCTGCCTTTTACTTTCAATTACTATTTATTATACCTCTTATTGTGAAAAAAGAGGTTATTCAAAACAACTATCCCGGTATAAAATTAAATAATCCATGATAATCGATGTGGCTTCCGGACGAAAGTCTTCATTAAGCGATTTATTGTTCAATACCGTTTCAGCAAAACGCCAAATTTGGCACCAATCAGTATCAAAAGCAACCTGGCCTCGAGCTATAGCAGTTACAATATTTACAGTAAAACTGTTTGGCTTGATTTTCAAAGCTCCCTCAAGAATTTTCATAGCTTCTAAGGGGTGAAAGTAATCATCAAGAAGTTTGAGATACCCAAGACACATCAATTCACTACCATTTAAGGCATAAATTGGAAGATTCTTGGTTTGAAATCGATATTTTTTCATAAGATATTGAGTAAATATTTCAGCATTCTTTTCCCCCTCGAATTTCCACCCCAAGGCATTAACTAAAGCGGCTTTTTGATCAATAGAAATATTGAGATCAGTTAAGAATCGACACATTTCTTGGTTAAGAACCCCTTGTTCTTGTGCCATTTTAACTAGAGGAATATCCAGATAAGCTTCAGAAAAGGGAGTTGAAGT
>MWBQ01000115.1 GCA_002069605.1 Candidatus Atribacteria bacterium ADurb.Bin276 | reverse complement strand
TATGATTGAAGGAGAAATTAGAAAGATAAAATGTTGCTTTCGGTACGTGGTTTAAAAACTTATTTTTATATGGGAAATGAAGTAATCAAAGCCGTAAACGAGGTAGACTTTGATCTTGGAGAGGGGGAAATCCTGGGCATAGTGGGAGAAAGCGGTTCAGGGAAAAGTGTATGTGCCCGTTCAATTTTACGCATTTTACCAGTTCCACCAGCTAAAATTTCTGGAGAAATATATTTTAAAGGCGAAGACCTCTTAAAATTGAATGAAAGTCAGATGCAAGGGATAAGAGGGAAGGAAATATCGATGATTTTCCAGGAACCCATGACCTCGCTAAATCCCGTTCTCACTATTGGGCAACAAATTGCTGAATCAATTATTTTCCATCAGAAACTTAATAAAACGGAAGCCTGGCAAAAAACCATCGAGATCTTAGAATTGGTAAAAATTCCCGAGGCTTCTCGAAGAGCAAAAGAATATCCTCATCAACTGAGCGGGGGAATGAAACAAAGAGCCATGATTGCTATGGCTTTATCTTCCAATCCCTCGTTTTTGATTGCCGATGAACCCACTACGGCACTGGATGTTACCATACAAAAACAAATTCTTTATTTAGTTAAAGATATTCAGGGAAAATTAGGTACTTCGGTATTATTTATAACTCATAACTTAGGAGTTATTGCCGAAATTGCTGAAAAAGTTTTAGTAATGTATGCTGGGAAAATTTTAGAATATGCTTCAGTAGAGGAGCTTTTTTATCAACCACAACACCCCTATACTTCGGGACTACTCAAATCTCTACCCCGACTCGATGCTCCTCAAGGAACTGAATTAAATACCATACCGGGGAGAGTGCCCCCTCTCTCTGCTTTACCTCAGGGTTGTGTATTTCATCCCCGATGTTCTTTGGCAGAGAAAAAATGTCGAGAAGAAGAGCCTCCTCTTTTCAAATTGAGTGAAAACCATTTAAGTAGGTGTTGGAAAAGCGATCAAATTGAAAAACAAGATTCGAGAACAAAAATATCTACCTTTTTGGTTGGAAATCAAAAGAAATTTTCCGACGATTATTTGCTTAATGTTAAGAATTTAACCAAGCACTTTCCAATAAAGAGTAGTATGTTTAGCAAAGAAAGAAAATATGTAAGAGCAGTAGAAAAGACAAGTCTTTCTTTAGCAAAAGGTGAAGTTTTAGGGCTGGTTGGTGAAAGTGGCTGTGGAAAAACCACCTTGGGAATGTGCATTCTAAGGTTAATCGAACCAACTGGCGGAGAAGTGATATTCCGGGATAAAAATATAGTTCAACTGAAGGATGAAGATTTACTCTCGATGAGAAAACATATGCAAATAATATTTCAAGATCCCTTCGGATCGCTTAATCCTCGCACGAAGATTAAAGATATTGTCAGAGAGCCTCTTTTTATTCATAAATTAGCCGAAAGCAAGAGCGATGAAGAAGCAAAGATTATTAAATTACTGGGAGAAGTGGGTTTGGATGAAACCTGTGCAAATAAATATCCTCATGAACTGAGCGGAGGGCAAAGACAGAGGGTAGCCATTGCTCGGGCTTTGGCTGTTTCTCCGGAGTTTATTGTATGCGATGAATGCGTATCAGCTTTGGATGTTTCAGTTCAAGCCCAGATTATTAATTTATTAGAGGATTTGAAAAATAAAAAAAATTTATCTTACCTTTTTATATCTCATGATTTAAGTGTAACAAAGCATATAAGCGATAGGGTTGGCATAATGTATTTAGGAAAAATTGTGGAGATGGCTGATTCAGAAAATATTTGTTCTTCACCAAAACACCCTTATACCAAAGCTCTTATTTCTTCAGTGCCTATTCCCGATCCTAATCTTAAACGAGAGTATATTCCGCTAACCGAAGAAATCCCTAGCCCAATTAACATTCCTACCGGCTGTGGATTTCACACTCGTTGTCCATTTGTTACAGAAAAGTGTAAGACTCTTGAACCAGAGCTGAAGGAAGTTGAAAAAGGTTGGTTGGTAGCTTGCCACTTTGTATGAGAAAAGAAGAATTATTTCACATTGAAGATAAAATAGAAGAGTCAAGTTTGTAACAAATTTCTGGGAAGAGTCTTCGTTTAAAAATTATCACGTTTCATAGAAATGAGAAATATAATTCTGTTTTAGCCCTCTTATTACAAACGATTAATTATTTGATATAAGAATTTTCCTTCTTTTAAAAAAGGAGTAAGAAATTATATGGAGAATAAGAATATAAGAGTTGCTCAACTATCTTGTGAGTACACTTCTAATCCATTGGGCATTAATAACCTTAAACCTCTTTTTTCTTGGTCAATCCATCATTCAGAAAGAAACCAAAAACAATCAGCCTATCAAATAATTGTTGCATCCAGTCTGGAAAATGCTAAGAAGAATATTGGAGATATGTGGGATAGCAAAGAAGTAAATACTGACCAATCAACCGTTAAATATCAAGGTAAATTATTGGAGAGTAAAAAAACTTACTATTGGATAGTACGGGTTTGGGATAAGGATAGAAATATGAGCCCTTATAGCGAAATTTCCTCTTTTGAAGTGGGATTATTATACCCTGAAGATTGGCAAGGACTTTGGATAGGAAAACCGGGTAAAGGTAGTCCTCTTTTTCGGAAAGAATTTAAAATAGATAAAGAAATTAAAAGAGCAAGAGTGTATGTCTCCGGATTGGGTTACTGTGAGATACGCTTAAATGGTGAGAAAGTGGGAGATAGGGTTCTGGATCCTGGCTGGACTGATTATGATGAGGTAGTTCTTTATTCTACTTATGATGTTACTTCCTTATTAAGAAAA
>MWBQ01000114.1 GCA_002069605.1 Candidatus Atribacteria bacterium ADurb.Bin276 | reverse complement strand
TATTTTGGGGGAATATAAATTGATCAATATACCAGTTTTTCAAGTCGATGCCTTTACCGACCAACCCTTTATTGGAAATCCAGCTGCCGTGTGTTTGTTGATGGAAGAAAAAAGTGATGAATGGATGCTGAATGTTGCTCGAGAAATGAATTGTTCTGAAACAGCATTTTTATTGAATAAAGAAGAGGGGATATCTTTGAGGTGGTTCAGCCCCAAAGCCGAAGTTGGTCTGTGTGGTCATGCAACCTTAGCCAGTGCCCATGTTCTCTGGGAAAAAGGAATTATTCCCAGGAATGTGGAAATTTTGTTTTTCACCAAGGGAGGTTTATTAACGGCTCAATATAAAGAGGGCTGGATAGAGCTTAATTTTCCAGCTATTGAAGAAAAAAAAGTGTTTCCATCAGAAATATTGCTTGATGCCCTGAAAGTACCGGTCCTTTATGTTGGAAAAAGTAAATACGATTACTTGGTGGAAATTGAGACCGAAGAGATATTAAAAGACATGAACCCAGATTTTGAAACTTTAAAAATAGCAGTACCTCGAGGAGTTATCGTTACTTGTCAATCGGATCGTCCGGAATTTGATTTTATTTCTCGTTTTTTTGTTCCTTCTTTGGGAATCAATGAAGACCCGGTAACCGGATCGGCCCATTGTGTATTAGGCCCTTACTGGCAGAAAAAGCTCAATAAGTCCGAATTAATCGCCTACCAAGCTTCGGAGCGAGGTGGGGTTATCAAGGTCAAAATTGAGGACGATCGGGTTTATATCAGCGGTAAAGCGGTTACTATTACCGATGGTGTTCTCTTGGTGTAGCTGTCAAAAAAATTTTTGTTTGCTCATGAATTGAGTAACTTAAAAGACTCGTGGTCATAGTGTAGAATGACCTATTATTCCAATATATTGACTGGGTGCTATTTTGAAAGGATGAGTTCCTCACGGCATCAAACGACGAAACTTCAGAATAAGGATACTTTTCCTTATCACGGTCATATTGTTGGTTTTAGTCCTTTCAAAAATCAGTGATCTCCAAGTTGATCTTCGGTTTCGGAAAGATTTTCTTTGCTAATTAAAGCCAGAATGCCTCCAATGATTAATAAAATTCCTGGAATGATAAAACCGACAAAAAGAAAAACGTACCCAGCAATGGCGGAAATAAGCAGAAAAACCCCAGCTAATTGATGCCGTTTTTTCACGTTTATTCCAGCAATTAAGCCAACAATGGCGAAGATCATAGCACCAATTCCTCGTGCGGCTGCCAAATTTCCAAATAAAGGCAAGAGACGATGAATATTCATAGGAACCTCAGCTTCGTTAGGTATTAAAGTTCCGACAAATTGCATAGCGATTCCGGCAATAATCACAACCGCAGAAAATATCATCCCTAAAATACCACCAATTATTCCTAATATTGTGGCAGTATTCCTCATGAAATGAACCTCCTCATTATTTCTTGATAAAGAGTTTAACTGATTGGACCTTTTCTTTAAATAGGAAAAAGAAAAAGCTGGAATCCTCACTCCCTTGCAAAGCGAAGACTCAGGATTAATTCATTATTAATTCATAGTTAAATTATCAATTTTTATTTTTCTTATTTATGAATATTTTTTATCTATTCCAATTCCAGGAATAAACACAAAAAAGATAATTTTACTCTATAAAAATTCTTAAAAATGACGATATTTATTTATAATAGAAGATATTTTTTTAATCTTATTAAAAGGGGGACTTTGGGGTGAAATATAAAAAATACCGGATTTTCCTCTTGTTTTGTTTTATATTCATCGTCATAAGTACAGCAGCATACACATCTGAAAAAACCAACTTTATACAATATGGAAAAGGGTATCGTTTTGAGGAAAATGGTTGGATTTTTGTTCATATCGAAGGTGACCCCTACGAAAGGGGTTATCAACATGGCTATCTGGCTGCTGCAGAATTGCGGGAAGTCTTAAGGACGGTTCAATTTATAGTTCCTTTTAATACTGGTATGGAATGGCAGTTTTTTGTTGATGCCGCCGACAGATTATTTACTAAGTTTATCGATCCCGAGTTGGTTGATGAGATGAGAGGGATCGCCGATGGAGCAACTGCCGCTGGCACACCACTTAGCTACAAAGAAATATTAGCCTGGAACGGGTATGATGAACTAACCGGCTATTGGTGGCCTACAAAAGCTCAGGAAACCTATAGTAAAATTGATATGAAGGAAAAAGAACATTGCAGCGCTTTTATTGCAACTGGATCGATGACAACCAACAAAAAAATAGTCATAGCTCACAATTCCTGGACTGACTTTGTTTGCGGCCAATTCATGAATTTCATTCTTGAAATTGTTCCGTCGCAAGGGAATCGTATATTAATGCAAAGCTCACCTGGTTATATCGATAGTTTTGCCGACTTTTTTATAACTGGAGCAGGAATTGTGGGTGTGGAGACTACCATTGGAGGCTTTAATGTTTACGAAGAAAACGAAGCACCTGAATTTTATCGAGCCCGTAAAGCCATGCAATATGGAAACTCACTGGATGACTTTGTTGCAATCATGAAGAAACACAATAACGGAGGATATGCTAATTCCTGGTTGTTGGGAGACATAAAAAGTGGAGAAATAATGCGTTTTGAATTAGGATTGAAATTTTTTAATATAGAACGTAAAAAAGATGGTTATTTTATAGGTATTAATGCCGCTTTTGACGATCGAATCCGAAACCTGGAATGTG
>MWBQ01000113.1 GCA_002069605.1 Candidatus Atribacteria bacterium ADurb.Bin276 | reverse complement strand
CATTTTTATGTGTTTGGATTAATCAGTCTATGTTAAAATAATTATTTAATTGTTTTGCTTGTAGATACAGAATAGACCCCCCGTGTCACGTTGTGGCGCTAGAGAGTAATGAAAATACCTATCTAAAACCGTCATTGCGAGGAGCGCAGCGACGTGGCAATCTCATTTAGTAAATTTTTTTGAAAATAATTAAAAGATGAGATCTTCACGCGGGAAAGCACCGCTCAGGATGACGGTAATGTAAAACGATGCTATATTTTCAGGATAGGATAAAATGGGATTTGCAATGAACAAAAGGAGATTAAGCGCTATCCATCTACTCCTAAGAGCCGATGGAAGTTTGAGGTGAACAAATTGCAAAAAAAACGTTTAGCCATTTGGGTAGTTATTATTGCGGTTCTTATGGGGTTTATCATTGTTACTTCAGTTCAAGCTAACCGTTATGATGCCTATTTTTCAACTGAAATAGAAAGTGATAAATGGCAGCCACTTCTCGAGACTATCTATCTGATAAAGAATCAATATTATTCGGAGCAGGAAATCGATGAAAATGATTTGATGGAAGAAGCGATTCGAGGTGTATTAAAGGCAACCGGGGATCCCTATGCTCGATACTTAAATGAGGAAGATCTAAAAATTGAAACCAGCGATCGCATTGAAGGTGAATTTTCTGGCTTAGGAATAGTGATTGCGATTAAAGACGATAAATTGACCGTCATAACACCTTATCAGGGATCACCAGCTTCTCAAGCTGGGGTAAAAGCTGGTGATGTGATTAGCCAAATTGATGGTGAATCTACCACGGGAATGCCATTAGATGAAGCAGTACGGAGGCTTCGGGGTGATAGAGGGACCAAAGTTGTCATACAATTACAGCGAGAGGGGATAGAGGAACCTATAACCGTGACAGTGGTCAGAGATATTATTAAGATAAAAAGTGTCGAATTTGAATTATTAGAAGAAGGTATTGGTTTAATTCGTATCATAGAATACCATGGACGAACCAATCTTGAGGTTGAAGACGCCATTAAGCAATTAAAACTGCTCGAAGTAAAAGGGTTGGTAATCGATTTAAGAAATAATCCAGGTGGACTTCTTTCCTCGGCAATTATTTGTTCGGGTTTATTTGTTCCCCGGGATACCAATATCCTTTTTATTGAAGATCGAAACGGAAACCGTGAGACGTTGGAAAATCCGGTCGACAAAATTGTTGATCTTCCTATGGTAGCTTTAATTAATAAGGGAACTGCCAGCGGAGCAGAGATAATGGCAGGAATTTTTCAAGTCATTTTAAAAACGCCTCTTATTGGAGAAACAACCTTTGGAAAAGGTGTAGTCCAGCAGATTTTCCCCCTTTCTCACCAGGGAGGAGTTATATTTACCATTTCAAAATATTACTTACCAGATGGAACCGATATTAATGGTGAGGGAATTCAACCTAATGTAGTAGTTGAAAATGAAGAAGAGCAAGTAGATATCGCCATCCAGGAGTTAAAAAGGATTATCAATGAAAAAGAAGAAAATGTCTCCGAGTAAAACTGTATTTTGGGTGTTAATAACATCGATCTTGCTTTGTTCAGCAGTATTAATTTATGAACTCCAGCAAGATGGGGTGCTTAACAATAAATATATTGCTCTGGCAAAAGTTATTCCTTCCCAGCAAGACCGTTGGCTTTCGTTATTCCTTTTCCATGAAATGAATAACCTTTTTCCCGACCTTGCTGTCCAAATTATAGAAAATCCTGAAACGGGAAAATCTTGGAAAGTTATGATGAAGGATGTTCCAGAATATCACCGTGAAGAGATATCTAATCGACTTCAGGCAATTTTTAATGTACTTTTTGGTTTTGGATTTTATGGTGAAAAGAGAACTCTCAATGAAAAAGATGTCTATTTTCTTTTTCGAGATCTGATGCCTTGGTTTACCTTGGAGGTTTACTTTCAGCCTCTCTATCAGGTGGCGATTGTGATTGATGATTTAGGTTACAATCGAACCAATGCCGAGCTCTTTTTAAAACTTCCCCAAAAGATAACCTATGCAGTTTTCCCCCATCTTCCATTCAGCCGTTCTTTGGGGGAGAAGTTTAGTGAATATGGAAAAGAAATATTGATTCATCTTCCCATGGAAGCCTTGGATAATGAACAAAATAATAATGAACCTTTGATATTGAAGACCGGAGACGATGAGGCCCGGGTTAATGATATTATAAAAAAGGCCATTGTAAATCTACCAACAGCACGAGGACTTAATAATCATAAAGGTTCAAAGGCTACCCAGGACCCAAAACTGATGCGAAGGCTTATGCTGGTTCTAAAAAACTCCAATCTTTTATTCTTAGATAGCGTAACCAGTGATCAATCAAAGGCTTTTGATATTGCTCAAGAGGTTGGACTCCTTTCTTTTCGAAGGGATATTTTTATTGATGGGAATACCTCGGTTGAATATATTCAACAAAAACTTTGGGATGCAGTATCAATAGCTAAAAAAAGAGGATATTCAATTGCTATTGGTCATGTGAAGTCGGAAACTTATCAGGCTTTGGAATCTTTCTTCCATTCTTTCAATGACCCAGAAGTAGAGTTTGTTTTTCTTTCAGAATTAGTTCAACCAAGCAAGAGGAAGAGCCAGAACACTCCTTAGGTAAAGCTGCACTAAGAAATGATTTTTTTTAGAACCCCGTGCAAAATTATTTGAGCGGGTCGTTTCTTTTTAATAATCTGATTCGAGGTGATACCGAATAATGGATTTTCCCGATACTCACCATTGTTTTCTCTGTGGTAATCAAAACCCAATGGGTTTTAAACTGAAATTTAAAGAAGATAATGGGGATACGGTTTCCGAAGTGTCAATTCCCTCCCAGTATCAAGGTTTTGATGGAGTGGTTCATGGAGGTATTGTGGCAACCTTTCTCGATGAAATAATGGCCCAGGCAGTAAAAAAATCCGGCCAAAAAGCCATGACCGGCACCCTAACTGTAAAGTATCGAAAACCCTGTCGTACTGATGAGAAAATCCAGATACGAGGTCGTATAGTAGAAATCAATGGTAGAATTATTAAAGCCCAGGGCGAGATAATCCAAGACCAAGAAATCGTTGCTGAAGGGGAAGGAATTTTTGTTATTCCGAGATAAATATAATTATATTGACAGTTACCAGTGAAATAGTTGCTATGAGGAGGATTCTTTTTTATGGAAAAAACGGTTAGAGTACGGTTTGCCCCCAGCCCTACTGGGTTTCTTCATTTAGGGGGTGCCCGAACTTCACTATTTAATTGGGCATATGCGAGGAAAACCGGTGGAGTGTTTGTCCTCCGTATTGAAGATACCGATGTTGCCCGCTCCACAGATGAATCAGTGGAGGTTATACTGGATAGTTTAAAATGGCTTGGCTTTAATTGGGATGAAGGCCCAGGAGTTGATGGTCCTTATAAACCTTATTATCAAAGTATGAGGTTGTTTTTTTATCAAGAGCAGATACAAAAATTATTACAAACCGGGAAAGCCTATCGGTGTTTTTGCTCTGCTGAAGAGTTGGCTGAACGTCGAGAAAAAACAATGGCAGAAGGAAAAAATTGGCGTTACGATCGCAAATGTCTTCAGCTATCACCAGCAGAAGTTGAAACCCGGTTGAGTCAGGGAGCGAGTTCGGTGATTCGTTTTTTCATCCCCGAAGGAGAAACGTCTTTTATTGACATGCTTCGAGGTGATGTGATCTTCAACAATGTCGAACTGGATGATTTTGTTCTTTTAAAATCGGATGGGATGCCGACTTATAATTTTGCTTGCGTAGTTGACGATGCATATATGAAGATTACTCATGTGATAAGAGGAGATGACCATATCTCCAACACCCCTCGTCAGGTTCTTCTTTATAAAGCGTTAGGATTTCCGGTACCTCAATATGCTCATATACCGATGATACTTGGAAAAGATAAAACCCGATTAAGCAAGCGGCATGGCTCCCCATCGGTTACTTATTATCGGGATAAAGGGTATCTCCCTGATGCTATGGTCAATTACTTAGCCCGATTAAGCTGGGCTTCAGGGGAAGAAGAGAAAGAAATATTTACCCGTCAGGAAATCATCGAAAGATTCTCTTTAGATCAAGTGAGCAAACATTCGGCGGTTTTTGATCTGGATAAACTGAATTGGATGAACAGCGTTTATATTCGGGAAGCCGATCAATCAACATTGGTTCAAATATTAGTGGAGATTTTAATTCGGGAACAAGTCATTAAACCGAATGCAGTAACCCCAGATTTTACTCATTATTGTGAAAAAATTGTTGCTGTTATGCGGGAGCGTATGAAGTATGTGGGGCAAATAACCGAAGATGCCAGGTATTTTTTTACTGATGACTTTGAGTATGATTGGATAGCTTTTGATAAGGTATTGATGAATGAAGGCGCCGAAGATCGATTGGTTCTCTGTCGAGAAGAGTTTAAAGAACTTGATGAATTAACTGTTGAAGCCACTGAAGATGTGATCAGAAATTTATCTGAAAAACAAAATATAAAAGCCGCTCAATTTATTCACCCTCTGCGTATGGCAATTTCTGGAGTGAAGGGAGGGCCTGGACTTTTTGAACTCTTGGAAATTTTAGGGAAAGAGAAAGTGCTGTTTAGGATTGATCGCACCTTAAACCAAATAAAAATCCGAAAGCAAAGTGGTAATTGAGAAGGAACCATTTTCAGGATAGACCTCATTTTGTAAATATTGAATTCATCAAGGTTTGGAGAAGTCAGTTTATTATTGAAAATACTGAATAGTGATGGTATTATATTTTTTGCTTGATCGCTGAGAGGTCGTCTAAGGGTAGGACACGTGACTCTGGATCATGGAATGGTGGTTCGAATCCACCCCTCTCAGCCAATGTGGCGCAATAGAATAGTGGTTAGTTCGGCGGGCTCTCAATCCGCAAGCCCGGGTTCAATTCCCGGTTGCGCCACCAATATCCCTAATAGATTTTAGATCCGACTTTTTTCTCGTTGTTTAAAAAACTTAATTGCCAAAACCTCCCAAATAAAATAATATTATATAATCATCTATTTTCTATCATTTTTAAAGAGAAGAAAAACGGAAAAAAATCATTGTTTTTTGAAACAGAAGTTTAACTGGTACAAGGGGAAAGATTGAATTGAAAAGAAAAGCCCTTAAAAGGGGTTTTAATCCCATAATAAACCAAAAAAACTACCGGAACGAACTATTCAACTCATTCAACCACAACAATTTTAACTCGGATTCTATTCATCCTGAAGATCAAATTACCGAAGAGAACCAGAAAGGTTTTAATAACAAAATTGAAAAGAACGAAATATCTTTAAAAGAAAATGAAGATAATGGGATTCAGCCGATGGATAACCAGGTTAAATTTTATTTTTATAAGGATGAAGAAGTTTTTCAAGATTTTACGATAAAAAGCCAAAAGTATTTTTCCAATAATATTGTACTTCGCGATCCCCTCACTGGATTATTGAATCGAGTACTTTTTGAAGAAGAAACAAAAAGGCTCGATACTGAGCGTCAGCTGCCGATAAGCATAATAATGGGTGATGTAAATGGGTTAAAGTTGGTGAATGATATCTACGGTCATGATTATGGTGATAGGTTTTTGGTTGATGTAGCAGCAATACTCAGAGATTCGTGCCGAAAAGAAGATATCATTGCCCGTTGGGGAGGGGATGAATTCATAATTCTTTTACCAAAAACCCCACAAGAAACCGCTCAGGCTGTGGTCAACCGGATTTCGGAAAATTGTCAAAAAAGAAAAACCGAAACGATACCCATCACTATATCACTTGGTATTGGTACTAAAAATCTTCCTAGTGATCAAATCAAAGAAACCCTGAAACAAGCTGAGAATGATATGTATCATAAGAAGACTGTTGAAAACCAGTTGATCAGGGACCGACTTTTTACTTCATTAAAATTAAAATATTGGGAAGTAAAAAAGCTTTTTCAGAAAGAAGGAAACACGGAAAATCTTCTTTATCATCACCAATTGGGTGAAAGGCTTCTTCTTGATCAACAAGCCATAAATGAGCTTTTATTGTTAGCTGCTCTCCATGATGTTGGAAAAATCACCATTCCACTTCACCTGCTCTTGAAAAAAGAACCCTTAACCTTGTCAGAGAAACTAACCCTCAAGAGAATCCCTGAAATTAGTCACCGTATTCTTCAATATTTTCCTAATACTTTTTCAATTGCCGATGCTGCCTTAAGCTATTGTGAGTGGTGGGATGGATCAGGATATCCACGGGGACTTGCTAAAGAAAATATTCCAATGATTTCGAGGATTTCTTCGGTGGTGAATAGCTATGATTTAATGATTCAGCCTCGTCCCTATAAAAATCCCTTGGCACCTAAAGAAGCTTTAACTGAGATAAATAACCAATCAGGGA
>MWBQ01000112.1 GCA_002069605.1 Candidatus Atribacteria bacterium ADurb.Bin276 | reverse complement strand
TAAGGGCAAAATGAGAAGTCTCAGTTAGAAAACAATTAAAGGCACACCCCCCTAACCCCCCTCAATGGGGGAATTCATTTGATAATATTAACAGGATAGATAATACAGTTCCATAATATGATATATAATTCATTGAATACTTTTTGATAATAAAAGGAGTTAATGCCCAATTGGAATCTAAAATTAAAGTAGGAATATTATTTGGTGGTCAGTCGGTGGAGCATGAAATATCAATTTTGTCAGCGCGGAGCATATATGAAGCCATTGACAAGGAAAAATATGATGTTGTACTGATTGGTATTGACAAGCAAGGAGGGTGGCACTTTAGTGATGAACAAATTTTTCTTGAATATAATGCTACCCATCAATTAAGATCATTTACCAATAAGAGCGATCAACAATTAGCGTTAATACCTGGCAGAAAGGTCGATTTTTTATACCATCTATCAACCCGGGAAAAACCAAAACCCGTTGATGTCGTATTTCCAGTTTTACATGGTACCAACGGTGAGGATGGATCAATCCAAGGTTTTTTAAAGTTATCCGGGATTCCCTTTGTTGGTGCCGGAATACTTGGATCAGCTATTGGTATGGATAAAGAAGTAACAAAACGCCTGCTCCATGATGCCGGCATCTCTATCCCCCATTTTCAAGTTGTGCGTCAGATTGATAGCAATAAAATTGACCTGCTTCAAATCCAGGCTGAGTTCGGTCTTCCTCTTTTTATAAAACCAGCTAATCTGGGATCTTCAGTGGGAATTAGTAAAGTAAAAACCATTGATGAAATTAAGCCAGCCATCGATAAAGCCTTTCTTTATGATCAAAAAATATTAATAGAAGAATGCATACTGGGCAGAGAAATCGAATGTTCAGTACTGGGAAACGAACATCCGGAAGCGTCTCTTCCAGGTGAAATCAAACCCAACCACGAATTTTATTCCTACCAAGCAAAATATCTAGATGAGAATGGTGCAAATTTTGAGGTTCCAGCCAAGTTGCCTGATAATTTAATAAAAGAAATTCAAGAAACGGCGTTAAAGGTCTTCCAAGTATTAGAAATCGAAGGAATGGCACGAGTTGACTTTTTCTTGCAGGAAGATGGTAAACTCTTGGTAAATGAGGTGAACACCATTCCTGGGTTTACCAAGATCAGTATGTATCCCAAGCTTTGGGAAGCAAGTGGTTTATCTTATAAAGACTTAATAACTCGTCTCATAGAGCTAGCTATTGAGCGGGCAGAACGGGATCAAAAATTAAAAACCACCTATGAAGAGTATTAAAATTCACTCGTCATGATTTTTGAGCTGGAATTAAAATAGAGAAGGTAACGCCCTTTTCCTGATTAGCAACGGATATGGTACCGCCATGGAGTTTAATGATTCTTGCAGTTATAGATAGACCGAGCCCAAACTCGCCTTTCATGCCAGGATGGAATTTCTCAAAAAGTGTTTTCATAGTCTTTTCTTCAATAGAAGGTCCATCATTTCCAACCTGGATGAGAATTTGGGAGTTGGGCTGAGTCTTGAGTGAAATTGTTATGGTATTATGAGCATATCGGACTTGATTATCCATTAAATTTTCCAGGGCTACAGTCCACTGTTCATAATCACCGGAATAACTTATATCCTCAAGATCTGTAATCCACTTGATATCCTTTCTTCTTATTTGGAAACGGTTCATAACATCTATGATGAGTTCGTCAAGTCGATACTGATCTTGAGATTGATTGATGGTGTTAAGGACGTCAAGTTTAGTTAAATATAAAAGATCCCGATTTCTTTTTTGCAAACGTTCAGCTTCTTGATCGATTACTAAAACCGAAGCCTCCAGATTTCCTTTAGGAAAGATGCCATCAAGAATTGACTGAGCGTAGCTCCTTATGACCATTACTGGAGTTTTGAGGGCGTGGGATATGTTTTGCAAGGAATTTTGTTGAATTTCATTTTGTCTTATTAAACGATTTCTTAAAACATCAATTGACTTCGCCAAGCGACCAATTTCATCCTCTCGTTGAATGACTACTGGCTCTTCCCAGTTTTGTTTGGCAATTTGACTGACATGTTTTTCCAAAAAAACTAAAGGTTTAGTGAGATATTGTGCTAATATAATGGCCGGAATCCAGCTTAGAATAAATACCATCCCCATCACCAAAGAAAGCTGACGGAACAGGGTACGGACCAAGCTTTGGCGATAACTATCCCACATATAGGAAAGTAAATAAAAATTACCCGTTGGTGAAGATATTCGGCGTATAACGTAAAACATACGGTTTCCTCTTATAACTTCCTGATATCGTTGTAAATCCATTTCTTGTGATTGAGCTATTTTTATAAAGTTTTCTAATACCGGTTTTGGTAGTGGATTGGGAGGGAATATTTGTTTATCGTTATTAAATAAAAGGTGTCGTACCGTTCGAATGTTTTGGTCAGCTTCATCATTTACAATAGGAGGTAAATTTCGGGGAAATTGCCAAATTTCTCCAGATTGAAAAGTATCCTGACCGTTCTCAATATTGGCATAAATTTCATTTATAAAAAAACGATCCAAAGAAAAAGGAATAATTAAAAGTAAAGCTACTGTTACAACAATGATTAAAAGAGCAAAAATCAACCAAATTTGAATGGCAAGTGGCAAATTTTTCATCTTCATGATGATACCAATCGATATCCGAATCCGTATATTGTTTCAATTCGGATTTCAGGGGTTTTTTTACGAAGACGTCGCAGTAAGTCATCAACAACTCGATCGGTTCCGTAATAATCAATCCCCCAAACCTGCTCAATGATTTGCTCACGAGTATAAGCTTTCCCAGGATTTTCCGCAAAAATGCACAGGAGATCAAATTCCTTCGAAGTCAACTCGATGAGTTGTTTTTCTTTATGAACGCTTCTGGTGTCAGTATTAATGATATAAGGAGGGAGATGGATATAATTTTCAGATGTTGCATTGAGGCTTTTTTCATAAGTTCTTTCTAAAATTTTACGGCATCGAATTACCAATTCCCGAGGAAGAAAAGGTTTGGGAAGGTAATCATCGCTTCCCATTTCTAATCCAACTATCCGGTCGAGATCGGCATCGCGAGCAGAAATGAAAATGACTGGTATATTTGGGGAAAAAGCTTTGATTTCTCGAATAATTTGATATCCGTCGATATCAGGTAACATAATATCTAGTATCCATAAGTGAGGTTTTTTGGTAATATTTTTATGAGCTTCACTTCCGGTAAGAAATGAATAGACTTCCCACCCTTCATTTTTAAGGTAGGAAGTTAAAAGTTGGTTCAGATTTTCTTCGTCTTCGACTAAATAAATAAGGTATTTCATGTTTCCATCCCTTTACTTTTTAGCTTGGAAGCATTAAAGCTCGAATCCTTAATTCTTGCTGATTAAATATTGGTATTCATTATTCTGTTGGTTGTTCCTGAGGTGCTGATTTTGATCCGTCGTCAGAAAATGACTTCATTCGTTCTTCAAGGGACATTCCTAAAGAATTATAAAATTTCGACATAGCCACATTGTAATCAAAAACCGCTTGCAAATAGGCATTTTCGGCTTCATAGGCATCATTCCGAGCATCGATGAGTTCGATACTGGTAATGGCTCCTGCATCGAAACGAGCTTCAGCGATTCTAAGATATTCATTGGCTTTGGTTAAATTCTTTTCTTGCAAGGGAACATTTCGTTCGGTAGTTTTTAACGATTCATAATTCTGTTGTAATTCGATTAGTATATTATTTTGAATGTTTTCAAGATTTACTTTCGAGACTTCTAAATCAACTTGCGATTTTTTTTGGTTAAGAAGAGGAGTATAGTCATTGGTATTAACTTGGACTTCTTTGATTTTCAGGGTAACTTCATCTTCAGCTTTTTTTATCTCTAAACGGTGGGTTAGGGCGTAGTCTGTGCTTTGCTTCAAATCAACGACTGAAGGTTTAAATGTCAACTCACTGGTTAATTCAACCGGAGTGTTTAAATCTCTTCCTAAAAGCTGGTTAAAATTCATTTTGGCAATTTGTAAATTACTCTCTGCATTCAAGCGATCGGATTGGGCTTTTGACAATTCGTATTCCGCTGAGATGACATCAATCTGAGCAACCATTCCTAATGAATATTTAGCTTTTACATTTTCCAATTGCTTTTGAGAACGGTTGATGTTTTCTTGAGCTAAAGCAACTAACCTTTGGATTTTGAGTATATTATAATAAGCTTCTTCTACTACTTGTACCTGGTTGGAACGAGTGATTTCATAATTACGCTGAGCAACTAAAAGAGCGGTTTGGTTGGAAAGTTCGCTTAAAATAGATGGATTTAGCAGTAAATCTGCTTTGGTTTGTTGATAGGTCAATTCACTCTTTTTTAGCTCAAATAGGGCTGTTTTCATATCATTTCCATTTTCTAAAGCAATTTTAACTGCTTCAGAAAGAGTAAAAGGAGTTTTTTTAGTTCCATTGGCAAAGGTTGTTAAAGTCATTAATAAAATCAAAGACAAGATTACGATTCCAAATATGAAGGGGTGATAAGGTTTATTCCTCTTCTTATTTTTTAAAGACATATTCCTAACCTCCAGTTTTATTCTTTTTTAATATGCTTTCAGATAGCATTGTTAAGAAAAATCTTTTTTATATAAAACAAAAAACAATCCTATTTTTTCCTCTTCTTTTTTTATAGAAACGCTTCTTTTGGAACTGAAAGCAAGCAATTTTAATTGATAGAGAATTATTTTTCAACTCCCAAACTCTCCTTTCAGAAATATTCACAGTTCCTCAACAACAATCTCCTTCCCAGCTACCTTGAAGAGTTGGGCCTTCGAGAGGATAAACCCATAGACCGCCTTCTGGTAATCGAGCTTGGCACTCTCCAGAGCCAATT
>MWBQ01000111.1 GCA_002069605.1 Candidatus Atribacteria bacterium ADurb.Bin276 | reverse complement strand
TTTTTCGTTCTGAGGAGTCCCTTGTGCGACGTGGCAATCTCATCCTCCCCCTCCGTCATTGCGAGGAACGTCCTATGCGACGTGGCAATCTCATCATTTAAAGTTTTTATGAAGAAAGGACTTAAAAGATGAGATCCTCACGCCCTCGAAAAGCGAGGGCTCAGGATGATGAATTAAAGAATTTGTTTGATGGTATTTTCAGAATAGATGTTTATTTCATTTTACGATAATCGATTAAACGGTGCGAGAGTTCGATAAGGTATGCCTTCTCGCGGCTTGGCCATCCAAGGTGCAACAGTTTCTTTCCATTTCAAGTAATGGGGAGTCTGTTTATGGGCCGCAGCGGCTTCTAAAGAATCATAAGCCTCATAGAGGAGAAATTGAGTTGGATCATTGCTGCTTTGCAGAACATCAAAACGAAGATTACCCGGTTCCTTGACTGAATAATTATGGTTTTCCAAGCTCGCTTGTATGAAATCATTCACATTTTCCAACTTTACCCAGACATATACGCAGGTCACATACATAGTTCAACCTCCATCTATCCATAAATTTTAAACAATATTAATCAGCTAGTTTTAGGAAATCCCTGACCACCTGGAGGTATTCCTCGGTTTTTTCTAAATGGTGGCTGTGTGATGTTCCTTCAAAAATGACCGGACGCTCATTTCCAAGACTAGCAATCGGTTCTAAATAATCATATGGGGACAACCGGGACCTCCATGAAGAGCGAGTAATGGGATTCCTTGGCTTTCAGCCCCAACGATTTGATACCAGACTTTTTTCCCTCGATTGGTGATAAAACCTTCCTGGAAAGAAATATCATGGATGGGAGAAATACGATTTTTGTTCATCAAAAAACCTCGAATAGAAAGGAATTGATTATAAATCAATTTCTAAAATTATAAACAATTTTCAAAATCTTAAAAAGTAGTTTAATAATTAATTCATCTTTCTCATCATAATATTACTAAAAAACCTTAAAATTAGAGTGTATTAAAATGAAAACATCCCTCTTTTCTGGTCGACAAGAAACGGAAATGGCAATCAAAATCATTTAAAAAATACCGAGAGTTGCTTTTATGTCTATACTGAAAATACCGGAATCATTAAAAAGCATCTCCATATTTAATCTGATTAGAATGTTTACAGGCATGATAAATCAAGCTCCTACCAAAGAATTAAAAAAACGTAGGGGCGCAATTGATTGCGCCCACTTTTTATTTAATGTAGCGACATGCCACGGCATGTCGAATCTTGGGTTTTCATCCTCATCTGGTGCAGCTATGCAGCATTAAGGTCTCTCCTGATTATCTCAAAAAGCGCATGGTATAATGACCAAGAAATAACTGAAAGGAAAGGAGAGATTGATCTGTCTCGAACCATATCTTTAAAAAATAGGGTAGCTATAGTAACAGGTGCCAGTCGGGGGATAGGGAGGTCAATAGTCAAATCCTTAGCCGATGAAGGAGTTCACTTGGCACTGGTTGCACGTTCGCTGGAAAAGATGAAAACCCTAGAACAAGAAATCCAAACCAAAAGGATAAAAGTTCGCATTTTTCCGGTTGATATTGCTGACCCAGATGTTCCCGAAGAAGTTGTTAAAGAAACCATCGAGGAGTTCGGGAGATTGGATTTTCTTATTAATAACGCGGGGATAGCTCTCTCTAAACCTTTAATTGAAACCACTGTCGAGGAATGGGATCGACAAATGATGGTCAACGCTCGAGCTCCTTTTTTATTTTCCCGAGAAGCTATTCCTTATTTAAAAAAATCTGATACGCCCTCGATAGTAAATATTTCCTCGGTGGTTGGCTATAAAGGATACGTTCTCCAAGGAGCCTATACGGCATCAAAACATGCTCTCATGGGAATGACCAAGGTGCTTGCTCAGGAAGTGCACCAGGATGGCATTCGAGTCTATGTGATATCTCCAGGAGGAGTCGATACCGACCTGGCTTGGAATATGAGACCAGATCTCGATCGATCCATTCTCATCTCACCTCAAGAAATTACCGACCTTATTCTTTACCTTCTTAAGCACCGAGGAAACGCCATGATTGATGAGATCAATGTTCGTCGGGTTACTAACCAACCCTGGAAGTGAAGAGAGAGTTAAATTCCGGAAAAACTTCTAACACCCGGGGAATCAACCCCTGAACATAGGCGATAAAAACGCCATAATTGGTGATTGCCACTCCTGATTCTCGAGCAGAATGAAGACGATGCAGCATCTCCTTATGGTTGATCATGCATCCTCCGCAGTGGATAATAAGCCGATATTCATTGATGTTTTCCGGAAAGTCGTTACCGGCGGTAATATCAACTTTAATATCAAAGCCAACTCTTTGTCGAAGCCAGCGGGGTATTTTCAGTCGTCCAATATCATCGGCCTGGGGATGATGGGTGCAAGCTTCAGCTATCAGAACCTTGTCCGTCGACTTCAGAGAGTCAATCACCCGAACTCCTTCAACCAGAGTGGTTAAATCTCCTTTGTTTCGAGCGAATAAAATCGAAAAACTGGTCAAAGGTTGATCAGGAGGGAGGACTGCGGCAACCTTGTGAAAAACCTGAGAATCGGTAACCACCAAACCAGGGGGATATTTTTGCTTATTCAAAATTTCAGCTAATTCACTTTCTTTGGTAATAATTGCTGAAGCTCCGGTATCTAATATTTCACGTATGGTTTGGATCTGGGGGATGATCAACCGCCCCTTGGGAGCACCGATATCAATCGGGACAACCAAAAGCACTACGTCTCTTGGCTGAATTAAATCTTTGATCAGAGGTTTTTCTTCATACTGACGTTTTAGAATTTCAACCAATGAATTTTTTAATATATCGATGCCTTTTCCGGTTTGAGCATCGGTTTCAAAAAGAGGGATCTGGAACTGATCGAGTTCTGTATTCTGAAGAATTTTTTCATTGGTTTTGTTTTGAACCCCAATGGTGTAAATTTTGTTTTCTTTGAGTAGAGCAATCAGTTCTTTTTCAAAGAAAAAATCTCCCCCCTGGTTATCCCAAACCAATATAGCGACATCACAACGGCGAAGGATTTCCAATGATTTCTTTTTTCTTAATTCACCTAAAAACCCTTGGTCATCTAAACCAGCAGTATCGATAAAAACTACTGGTCCAAAAGGTAAGAGTTCCATAGATTTGAAAACCGGATCGGTAGTGGTTCCTGGCTCACTGGAAACAATGGCAACTTCTTGATTAGTCAGAGCGTTGATCAGTGATGATTTGCCGACATTTCTCCGGCCAAAAATACCAATATGGGGTCGAAGGCTTCGTGGGGTTCCGTTCATGACTGTAACCTCCAATTATTTTTATCCTGAAAACCAGCGGGCATGATAAATCAAGCCCCTACAAAAAAAATAAAATTGTAGAGGCATAATGTATTGTGCCCGATTAATGTAGCGACCTGTCATGGCATGTCGAATTTTGGGCTTTCGCCCTCATCCTCATCATCTCCCATTAAGGGAAAAAGTAAAAATGATCAGAAGAAAATTATAAAAAAAATAACACCGTCTCCGGTTAAAAATATAAATCTCGTTCGCCATTTTCGATGAGTTTTAGGCGTTCCTCAGTTAGTTTTCTCACCTGTAAATTAGGAATGGCTTCAAGATGTTCCTTGATAGTTTTTTTGCCTATTTTTTTAGTTTCCTCCGAAGCATAATCTTCTAAAAATTCCTTAAAAGTAAGGATGGCATTAGGCTGACACACATTCTGAATTTGTCCGGATTTTGCTAAAGGCATGAAACGATCTCCAGTTCGCCCTTTACGGTAGCAAGCGGTACAAAAGCTGGGAATATAACCCGATTGGCATACACTCCTCAAGACTTCATCGGGGCTGCGGTGGTCTTCCACTTGAAATTGTGGAGAATCCTGAATTATTCCAGCACTTTCCTTTATTTGATCATATTCTTCCCGATATCCACCAACACCGGTACAAGAACCAGCACTAAGCTGAGAAATCCCCAACGAAGCTAACTCATCTCGAAAAGAGGCTTTTTCCCGGGTGGAAAGGATGATTCCGGTATAGGGAACTGATAGACGGAGCACGGCGATGATTTTACGAAATTCATCGTCATTGACTAGGTGTTGAGAGAGGAGTGAGCCAACTCCCAAAGCAGGCCGCAAACGAGGTACCGAAATAGTGTGCGGGCCAACTCCAAATACTTCTTCCAAATGAAGAGCATGCTGTAGCAAGCTGAGAACTTCAAATTTATAATTGTAGAGGCCAAACAAAACCCCAGCACCGACATCATCGATGCCGGCTTCCATAGCCCGGTCCAAAGCAGTGGTGTGATAATCATAATCGCTTTTTGGTCCCTGAGGATGCATGTATTGATAGGTTTCACGATGGTAGGTTTCCTGGAAAAGAATGTAAGTTCCAATTTTGGCTTCTTTCAATTTTCGGTAGTTATTGACGGTGGTAGCGGCAATATTGACGTTCACCCTCCGAATGCTTCCTTTTCCCTTGTTGACTCCATATATAGTATGAATGGTTTCAAGTATGTAATCCAAAGGACAGTTCACCAGATCTTCTCCGGCTTCTAAGGCTAATCTTTTGTGGCCCATGGACTCAAGGATCTTCACTTCTTCAATGACTTCTTCTTGACTTAAGCGACGACGATGAAAATCGTTATCTTGCCGATACCCACAATATCGGCAATTATTAATACAGTAATTGCTTATGTAAAGAGGAGCAAAAAAAACCAGTCTTTTTCCGTAAATTTTTAATTTAATCTCCTGAGCAACTTTATAAATCTCGGTTAATATTTCAGGGTCTTCAACCTGAAGGAGAACGGCACATTCTTCAGGAGAAAGACCTTGGGCCATTCGGGCTTTCTCGATGATATCCATAATTTCTTTTCGATGACGATTTTTTCCCTTTTCTAATAAATTCTCAATACTATTTTCGTCGATAAAATCAGCTTTTTTTCTTTCATTGAGAACCAAAACCATGATAAGCCTCCTTTTTGGTTAAAGAATATGTTTTTATTTTTACCGCGTGACCATAACTCATCGAAATGGTCCGATTCATTTCTTTCAAGAGTTTTTTTAGCTTGTTCACACTTTGTTCGGGGTCTTCGATAATGTCGATTTTTTGAGGATAAATGACATATTGGTCGCGAACTGTTAAAGGCGTGAAGTTGGGCATGATGACATTTGCTCCCGATTCTAAGGCTAAACGGCGAGCATCATCATTTACTGTGCTGATGGCAGTGGTGGCTGGAAGATGGATGGTCGGAAGAATGATTCGGGTAATAGCCAGAATTTTTAAGGTTTCCGTGAGAGAACCGGCAGAAGAACCAACTAAAGGCGTGTCGGGATGGGGAAGAAAGGGGCCAATACCAGCCATTTCAACATTTAATTTTTTCATCAGAAGAACATCATCAATTAGCGATGTTAAAGTTTGACCGGGGAGCCCAACCATATTTCCCGAACCAATTTGGTAACCGAGGTCTTTTAAATCCAACAAGCATTCGATTCGATCTTGAAGGTTTTTCCCTGGTCTTAATTTCTGGTAGAGAATAGGGTCAGCGGTTTCGTGTTTTAATAAATAGCGATCAGCTCCGGCATTCCGCCAGATTTGATAACTCTGATGGGGGTGTTCTCCTACGGATAAGGTAATCGCAACGTCAAAATGCTTTTTAATGAATTCGATGAGCCGCGCAATATCCTCAGGTTGATAAAACCGGTCTTCTCCTGATTGAAGGACGATAGTTTTCAACCCGTAATTGACTGCAGTCTGAACTGATTGAAAAATTTCCTGATTGGTTAAGCGATACCTGGATATTTTGCGATTTTCTGCCCGCAATCCACAGTAGAGACAATGACAGGAACAGTAATTAGAAAACTCAATAATCCCCCGGAGGTGAACTTCATCTCCAACCTGTTCTTTACGGATCTGGTTGGCATACTTTAAGAGGGAAGGAAGATTGTGCTCAGCTAAATCAAACAATTGTCGAAGGTTTTCTTGATTAAAATTACCCGGTTCTTTGATTAGTATAGACTGGACATTCATTGCTTCTCTCATTCGTTTTTCCCTTTATCGAGTGACTAAAGTGCTTTTAACTTTGATACCGGGAATTTGTCCCAAACGGCCGGTCAAAGCACCAATTTCATCAGTGCTTCCATCAACAATGATGGAGATGATTGACAATGACCTTTCATGGTAGGGAAGTCCCATTCGACCGATAATGACTTCGTTAAAAGAACTGAGAAGTGAGTTGACCTGAGGAACTTGTTGTCGGTCTTCGACAATGATACCAATGACACCAATCCGTTTTTCGGAAACCATATCCATCACCCCTGGAAAATTAACTTTGCTGATAACCTGTGCCGGAGGAGGGGTGGTTCGGTATCGTAAGAAGAGAAAAGAGGCAAAAAAAGCATTTATCCATTAAAAAGCCTGTTCATAAATCGAACAGGCCAAATGGATTCAAGGTTGAACTTCGCTGCCCCTTGACCTCAGGACCGTTCGCCCGTTTGCCTCAGGTATACGATATCTTTTCATCCCATCCGGTTAGAAAAACTTCCTTCCGGTCAGGTGTCTTAAATATACTACAAATTTGAAGAGTTTTCAACAGATCGAGGATTTTAAGTGGATAATTAAAATTAAGAACCTTGTTTTACTTAAAAAAGATTGAGAAGTGAGTTGTATAGTAAAAAAATACACCATCGAACTCACCTTCTCCTTTTTATAGGAGAAGGTGAGAATGGAAATGAAAAAGCAACGAGAAACCGCTTTTTAAACTTCGTTACAAACCGGTTGGAATTTTTGAATGAGTGTATTGAGAGTCTTTTTTCTAATTAAGGCTTCGGCATCTGGCATTTTCAATTGGGTGATAAAGAGGTTTTTTTCTGATCCGGCTTGTTTTGTCCAGCAAGAATATTTTATGTGAGAGCGAAAGAAAGTTTGATCACTTAAATTTTCACATTCACCAAAAAAGAGCACCAGGTATGGCTTAGGTTTCACTTTAGGGTCATGAGCCAGTACTGCATAGATGCAGGGTTGTTTGGGTGGTTGCCATTTCCCAAAGGGGGTCGGCTCGTCAAAGATATGGTCACCAAATTGAATACTCATAATTTCCCTCCTTTAAGCTTGAACCACATCTTAACAGAAAAAATGGTTCTTTTTAGTTTTTTTTAATCTTTTGACTTCAAAGGTTTCAATAAAGAATAAATCGGTGTTGGTTAGGGAAAAATGGTTATGCAGTTCTTGAAGAAAAATAACTTTCACTCTGACTTCAATCATTTATGAAAGCGTTACTGCTTATTTAAGGGAATGAATTGAATATATTTTACTCTAAAATACCTTTCTGAACAAGAATTTAATTTCATCCCTAAAAAAACAGCTTTAAATCATTTACGTAAAGATTTAAAAGATGATAAGCCAGGAAAATTTAACCAGCTTCCCTTACGAGGGAAGATACCTTCATTTATTTGCCTCACATCTTCTAAAGAATAAAAAGCCTGAGGATTAAATTGATTAATGAATTGAATAACCTCGCGAAGGTCCTTTCTTTTAATAATGACAAAAACAACTGTGACTGGTCCCTCGGATCCTTGACCGGAAATACAGGTTACTCCGATATTGCGATTTCGGAGTTGATCTAGGAGCAGTTTAACGTCTTTGTTGGTTATGATTCGGACAATAGTATGTCCCATCGCCAACCTTTCTTCGAACCACATTCCGACATAATTCCCGGCAGCAAAACCACTGGCATAAGCGAGAAAGTAGGAAACTTCGGTCAAATTCATCATTATCTGCCGAATAGCTAAAAGCCAAATTATAACTTCAAAAAAACCAACTATAGGAGCTATATTTTTTAAGCCCCGAGAAACCATAATAATTCGCAGTGTTCCTAAGGTTACATCCGCCATACGGGCTAAAAAAATAAGTGCCGGAAACAATATATAGTAAATAAATACCGAATCGTTCATTTTATTCCCTCCGAAAAAAGAAAAAGCTGTCTTTTGTATTATGATTAAGTATGAGAATTAGTTTTTTCTAATTTTATTTCTTTTTTATTATATGACATAATTTAAGAATTAAAAAATTTCCTGCAATTATAAAAAGATTTTGCAGAGGCTTGATTTATCATACCCGTTCTAAATCCGTCATTGCGAGGAGTCTGATCGTTTTTTGATTAGATGACGTGGCAATCTCAT
>MWBQ01000110.1 GCA_002069605.1 Candidatus Atribacteria bacterium ADurb.Bin276 | reverse complement strand
CTGAGGCTTCGTATTTAGAAGCCGTGAGGATCTCATCTTTTATAGGTCTTTGCTATTAAAATACTTTAAATGATGAGATTCTCACGTCGCATAATACGCTCCTCAGAATGACGGAGGGGTGGATGAGATTCGGACCGCTCCTTAGAACGAAAAAGAAGGCGTGACCCTCCCCTCCCTCGCCCTCTCGGCGATTTTCGCCACTACCCACTCTCCCCTCATTCTTTTTTTACCCTCATCTTTTTTTGCTGCCAAAAAACCTGATGAACTGACTAAATTTATTCTTCTAATCCTAAATTTTTCTTCATCAGCCCCAAATCAGCCTCCAGCTGGCCTAAGTTAAAATTCAAATCAAGTTCAACTGCTTTGTATTCTTCGCCTTTTCTGGGACCATCCTCGATAATCTGCCATAATATATACGCTACTCGATAGAGATCGGGTCCGACTTCTTCGGCATTGGCAACAACCTCTACACGACCGTATTTATGAAACCAGGATAAATAACCAGGATAAATTGATCGGTATTCGGCAAGAACCTGCTGTCGATGTGCTTCTTCATCAGGAGTGGGAACGGGAGTGGCTATAGTCGGAAGAGGTGTCTCTTCAATCAAAACTGGATCAATCATTAACGTTGGTTCCGGTGTGGAAGACACAATTGTATCGGTAATACCAATTTCTTCTTGTGCTGACAGATAAGCCTTTCCCTGAGCTTTGGCAAGAATTTTCCCAGTATTGGCGTCTCTCATTTGAACCTGGATTTGGTATTCGCCTTCTGATTCATAAGTATGAGTAATTGACGTGCTATTGGTTTCTTCGACTCTTCCATCGCCAAAATCCCAAATATAGCTCACCCAGGAAGGAGGATTATCCGATTGCACATAAAAGCCGTATTTCTTTTTACTCAAACCATCTAATTTCTCAGGATGTAACTGAAGATTATAGATTTTCAGATCCGCTGATGAAACGAGAATCCCACCAATATCCACCAATAAGTTTACATTTTTGATTGGTCCAGTTGGCAACGACTGAACCTTTCCCTCTATGATTCCATTTTGAATTGAAATAGATCCCGGTTGAGTTTCGAAGATTTCTCCATTCATCACAATGCTAATCATCCCATCGATGGGCATAGTAAATAAAAGAGGTTGATCATACATACCTGAAGGAATATGAACTACTCGACCTTTAATGATACCTTCTCTGCCGTCTGTTCCTTTTTCATTAAGGATAAAAGAATCAATTATTACTTCGACTTTGGGGATGAACCATTCTATCAATTGCTCATTGGCATAAATCGCTGCTGGTATTAAACGCTTAGCTTGGCTTAAAGCGCATTGATGGTCAATTTCAGGTTTTGGAATTAAGCTTAATTTACCAAAAAGCGACAACTTTTCCTGATAAAGCATTCGTGCTAAATAGAGTTTCCCTAAATAGTCCTTACAGTAGTAATACCCATCTTCATCAGTCTCAAGATCTTCCAAACGCGGTGATGGGTATTCCGGCATACCGTTGCTATTGGTAATTCCTTGACCTAATGCTTTTTCAATACCGGCTATGGTATCAAGTGAAAAGTAATTTCGGTTGGTATAACGTGCAACGCAGTCATACAGGCTTAAAACATTTAAAAAACCATTTTCATTTTTGGGTATTTGGTTAACTGCCTCTACTAACACTGGATCGGGAGAACCTAAGCATTTTTCAACAACTTGCTGATCGACAAATTCTTCATAAGAATCAGCTCGATATTTATCGGTGATAAATTGCGTCCACTCAACTCCAGGATGGGAATCATTACGAACATGGGAAGGAACTGTCATATCGGCTATTAAATGCATAGTTTCACCCAATGACCGCCAAGCAGCTGCGAACAATTTATCCTTTTCTGGTAAATTCATAGACGAAAAGGCCGTAATCATAAATTCCTTTCCCTTATCAATCGAATAGGGTGAATACAATGCTCCCCACCATTTCGCATCTATTTTGGGATTGGTTCCCATAACAATTGACGTTAAAAATTCATCGACATGGTCGGTAAGATAATTTGCTCCCTGGTTAACACCTAATGGGTCATAAAAATGGCGGAGTGACATGTATCTTTCCGGTTCGTCGGCGGTATAGCCACCTTCTACCACCCATTGATACCATTTTCCTTCTCTTTCACCCTCAAGAATGTCTTCTTTCCAATCGCCAGGTTTGATTACCGTGATCCCGGACAAATCCCTTCCGTTGGTAAAATCATATTTATTAAAGATGGAATCGCTTCTCCTATTATTTAAAAATGACTGAATGGCATAATAATTAATGGCTCGATGGGGTCCGCCCTCCATGGTTCGGGCTTGGTTATCATTATTGTAGGGAAAAACCGGAATTGAAAAGGAAACAACCATAAAGACTACTAAAAATATTTCTATAAAAAATGCCCATTTCAATTTCATTATATTTCCCTCCTTTCCTGGCTTTATTTTAAAAATTTTTATTGAATAATTTATTTTTATTGTTCCTTTCTATTTTGAAAATACACAGGCATGATAAATCAAGCTCTTACAAAAGAATAAAAAATGTAGGGGCACAATCTATAGCGCCCGATTAATGTAGCGACATGCCATGGCATGTCGAATCTTGGGTTTTCATCCTCATCTAGTGCTGCAAAGCAACATGTGGGTCTATCCTGAAAATACCATCCAACAAATTCCCCCATTGAGGGGGGTTAGGGGGGTGTGCCTTTAATTGTTTTCTAACTGAGACTTCTCATTTTGCCCTTA
>MWBQ01000109.1 GCA_002069605.1 Candidatus Atribacteria bacterium ADurb.Bin276 | reverse complement strand
CCCCCTCAATGGGGGAATGAATTCAACAATTCCCCTCCTTGGAGGGGTGCCGTTTTGCGGCGGGGAGGGTGCCTTTCAGTTTTTCCTGATTATTCTAAGAAAAAATTTTAAAGAAAAGGATAAAGGATGGGATTGTCACGTCGCCATGCTTCTAACAACGACGTTTTAAATAGATATTACTGCCAATTTTATCCAAGAAAAAAACCTTTGTTTTAACCCTTAAAACTAGTAGGACCCATGCCAGGGTAATAGAGTTTTCTTTCAGCGTAATTGAGCAATTTCGTTGCAATAGTTACCAATATTAAATAAATGATCCCAATAACCATAAATGTTTCGGTAAAACGGAAAAAACGAGCAGCAACAATTTTTCCAGCTCCGGTCAGCTCGATGCAGGTAATCATATAAGCTAAAGAAGAATATTTAATCAAATAGATAATCTCGTTTCCCACCCCAGGAAGCGCTCGACGAAAAGCTTGGGGAAGAATAATATACAAAACGCCCTGAAAACGAGTCATTCCTAAGGCTTCAGCAGCTGTGATTTGGCCAATTTTTACTGATTGAATTGCACCTCGGATATATTCCGAGGAATATGCCCCGTTGCACAGCACAAAACCCAAGACCGATGCTACCATTGGCGAGAGCGATATTCCTATTGGTGGCAAACCAAAATAGATCATAAACAACAGTAGTAATAAGGGACAACCTTTAAAAAACAAAACGTAAAGTCGGCAAATCATCGATATCGGCTTATTTCCATATACACGCCCTACGGCAACGATTATTCCGGTCAACAAGCCAAAAGGTATCGAAAGTAGAATAAGCTTGATGGTTACCGATGTTCCTTCTAACAGCGACGGAAGGAGCCGTTCCTGAATAAATACAAAACTATCCATTTTTTTGACCCAGGTCACCATAAAGTTCGGTCATTTTACTAAGAAATTTTTGAGTCCGCTCAAACTCAGGCCGATAAAAAATTTTTTCCGGTGTTCCTCTTTCCAGAATAACTCCATCTTCCAAAAACAGAATCTGATTGGCTACCGATGAAGCAAACCCCATTTCATGAGTGACAACTAGCATGGTCATTCCAGCACGAGCCAGATTTTTCATCACATCCAGGACTTCTCCGGTTAACTCCGGATCTAAAGCCGAGGTTGGTTCATCAAATAGCATTACTTCCGGATCCATTGCCAAGGCGCGAGCTATAGAAACCCTTTGAGCCTGTCCTCCAGATAGCTCGGCTGGATAAAAATTAGCTTTTTGTACCATGCCAACCCGTTCCAACTCATGCATGGCTTTTTCTTTGGCTTCTTTTTTGTTCATTTTTTTAACTTTCAGCAAGGATATTTCAACATTCCCCAAAGCAGTAAGGTGGTCAAATAAGTAAAAATTTTGAAAAACCATCCCCATTTTTTGGCGATAAAGGTTTATTTTCCCATGGGAATGGACTACTTCTTCACCATTGAGCCATACTTTCCCACGGTCAGGAACGGTCAATTGATTAACACATCGCAACAGAGTGCTTTTTCCTGTTCCCGAGGGTCCAATAAAAACCAGAGTCTCTCCTCTGGCAACTTGGAACGAGACGCCACGCAATACTTCAGTTTCTCCAAAAGATTTATGGATATCTTCAACGATAAGGACATATTTTGAATCGGTCATGATTGATCACTACTTCCAAAACCGGGGACATGTACCCGTTTTTCTAGTGCATGAAAAAGACTTAATCCACCATAATTCATTAAAATAAATATTAAAGCACAAGCAAAATAAATTGGCATAGGTTGATAGGTTCGAGTAACCATTTGATTTCCCCGGGTCATAATTTCCATGACACCTATCGCGTAACAAACTGATGAATCAGTGAGTAAAATTGGGTATTCATTTGACCATCCTGGCAAAGCTATTCGGAGTGCCTGGGGAAGTATTATATTAAATATGGCTTGGTTTTCACTCATGCCCAGCGACCGGGCCGCTAACATTTGTCCTTCGCCGAGAGACAAAATGGCTCCTCGAAATATTTCAGTTTGATAAGCAGCACTTCTTAAGCCCAAAGCCAGTGCACCAATAAAAAAAGCCGAAACATTCAAACCCATAAGAGGAAATATTCCAAAATAAAAGAGAAATAATAAAACCAAGTTGGGAAGTCCCCGAAAAATCCAGACGTAAAAAGCAATGAGTTTCCCGGTCCACTTTCCTCCATAAACCTGCCCAACTGCCATTGGGATGCCTACCATCAAACCCAATGCCAATGCCAATCCAACCAATCCAAGGGTCACACCCATACCAGAAATGATATAGGGAAACGACTCAATCACCGCCTGCAATGGTTCCACCTCAACTAAAAATTTCTCGATGTCGTGAATAACTGAAAGTGATTATACTTTATAAATGAGTTAGAGTGAATGGTAATCTAAGTTTTTTACCATTGGAAAAAAATAGGGAGCAAGAATCTTCATCCCTGCTCCCTACCAAACTTTTATATTCCCAACTTTTTATTACTTCATCTCATATTTGACCATAAGTTCTTCCCAAAAAGGAGAAGCCATCAACTTTTTTAAACCTTCATTCAGTTTTTCTTTTAAATCGGTGTCTTCTTTACGGACAGCGATTCCGTACTCTTCTCCCGTACTTATCACTCCAATTTTTACCAGTGGTTTTCCAGCAATCGCTTTGGATACAACCGGTTCATCCATCATAGCCACCTGAACTCGACCATTAATCAAATCATTTACCGCCAAGGGGAAATTATCATAAAGTTTGAGGTTATCCTTGGGAAGAATCCCGGTTTTTACTAAATTATCCTCGATCCACATGGCTGCGGTACAACTTCTTTGGGTTCCAACAGTATATTTTCCTGCTTTAAAACTATCAATATCCAAATTTTCACCTTCACGAGCGGCTATCGCTTGATTAACTACCCAATAAACATCAGAAAAATCAACCTGCTGTTTTCTTTCCTCAGTAATTGTCATTCCAGAGTAAATGAGATCAATCTTTTTAGCCAATAGACTAGGAATAATTCCATCCCATGCCATAGGAACTACTTGTACTTTAAAACCCATTTCATTAGCTATCCATTGGATGGACTCAACATCAAACCCAGCTGGACTTCCATCTTTGTCAATAAATGAAAAGGGGTAATAATCGCCATCAATCCCAACGATATAAGTTTTTTCTTCATTTGCTAACACCGTGCTCCCCAATGCCAATGAAATTAATAGAGCAGTTACAACGAAAAAAAATATTTTTCCTTTCATTTCTTTCCTCCTGTAGTTCAAAATTTGTTTGTATTAACTTTTTTGGTACAATTCATAATAGAGACCGCTTCATTTCCTGTCAACTTTTCAATAAAAATATCTAGCGGTTTAGCAACAAGAATTTAATCCCACTTTTGATCCTTGCCTACTTGATTTACCAGAAAAAAAGATATTCTTCAACATTGACCAGCTTAAACTTCTCGAGGAGAATCAAAGTTAAAACGATTAAACCCCATAAAAAAACTCTTCGAATGGCAGTCTCTTTATACCCCTTTCGAAAAGCACTATATATCCTAAAAGGAAGGGTGATAATTAAAAATATTCCGACATAGATTAGAGTACCCATAAACATCAGAAGAATTTCTTCAATATCCGTACCTCCTATAAAATCTCAAAATAATATCTTAGTAAAAAGACCAATTAAAACAATTTAATAATCCCGGATCAATTTATACCAATCCACTATAATACCTATAATGACCCCAACCACTACCAATCCTAACAATATTTTACCAATTTGATTCAATATTCCTAATCCAACTGATTTAAAATCAAAAGGAAAAACTTTAAATAACATGTATATTGATAGGAAACTGAGAATATTTATTACCGGCATGGTTCCCAAGCGAACAACCTTCTGATTAAAAAAAATATAAAGAATATTAGCGACAATCGAAGCATAAATTGACCAATTCATATAAGGGAGAACTTTATTAAAATCTTCCGTTATGAAAGGAATGTGCCATTTCATTAAATG
>MWBQ01000108.1 GCA_002069605.1 Candidatus Atribacteria bacterium ADurb.Bin276 | reverse complement strand
AAGCGAATTAGGATCTATTATGGCAATAATTGGCTAACTTTATTGAGAAGAGCTTCTAGGGTGATATCCTGCTCGGCTATATCACTCATCACTGTAAAATAAATCATAAAAGATTTTGATTCCAGCGGTTGTAGTGTGAATTGAGTAGTATTCGAATAGACTATGTAAGGGGCAGCTCCAGGTTCATTTGAATAATTCTTACCCCAGGACCAAATTTCAGCTCCATTAAAAAATTCTTCAGGTTTCCAAGATTTTACAAATACGTTTTTTGTTTCAGGATAATATATCCCAGCTATATTAGTACTGAGTTGCGAAGCTGACTGAAAAACTAAATAATCATTGATCATTTTCCATTGAGAGAAAGATTCCGGCCATCCGAATAGGCTTTCTTTCAATCCTGCCCAATCATTTTTACTTTCTATAAGTTTAATTTTGTCTACTGGTAAAATTATTTTTTCATTACTATTTTTGTTATCATGAATATAAAAAACCGTAAAATCTCGGAACTCTAAATCTTTGGGAGTTTTCTTTGAAGTATTGGTTATTTTAGTTTCAATTTCAACAACTGGACTGGCTTTTTTCATTCTCACCCAAACTTCGGTGAGAGTTTTTTGGAACATGTCCTTCCCAGAAAGGAAGATTTCTCCTAAATCATCAGTAGAATTTAGAATTTCAAATTGCAAATCAAATGGTTGACGATCCCGAGTATTCCATGGAAGTGAAAAATAATAGCCACCAAATTCTACGGTATGAAGACTACCGGGAAGAACCATAGGATCAGGAACGAATTTCTGATAGAGATAAGATTGTTGTTTGTCGGTTAACATAAAATTGGATAAGATGCGACCCCGGTTGGGAATTAAATCTATGGCAATAAGATCGTTACTCATGTGAATGATTTCTGGATTAGTTTTTGTGCTGGCCAATTCAGCTACCGGGAGAACATACTGATCTTCAGTTACATTGATTGACACCTTTGATTGAGCTGTGGAAAATGTACCCATAACCAAACCCATCATAATCAAAACAACAACTATAGATTTTTTAATTTTCAATGGGATTCCCTCCCTTTTTATTATTCTTTCACTGCTCCTGCTGTGAATCCTTTTATGAAATAACCCGATACCGGCATGAATAGGATAAAGACCGGTATCATGATAAGAATCGATCCGGAAAGCAGCGGTCCCCATTCGATATATTGTTCAGCAGTAAAGGTTGCTAAACCTAATGGCCCCGTTTTCTTCAAATTGGAGGTAATCAAAATTAAAGCAAACATATATTCACCCCAGGCAGTAATGAAAGCATAGGCTCCTGCAGTTACCAATCCTGGTGAGGCTAATGGAATAACAATGCGAGTGAAAGTGGTAAAAGTGCCAGCTCCATCAATTCCGGCCGATTCTTCCAGTTCTCTGGGAATATTTTCAAAGAAAGATACCAACAACCAGGTACAAAAAGGTGATACCAGTGCAGTATAAATGATAATGAGTCCAAATAAGTTGTCATATAAATTCATGGTAGTAAATAGTTTATAAATTGGAACTAAAAGAACAACAGTTGGAAAAACATAGATAAAAAGGAGAAATTTTGAGATCAAACCAGCACGGAGCCTTCGATTTCGAGCAATTCCATAACCGCTTATTGATGAAATTATGAGAGTAAAAAGAGCAGTAAAAACAGATACATAAAGACTATTAAACAAAAACCGGGGAAAATCTCTGACCGGTGTTCGAGCAAATAAAAGGGTTTGATAATTTTTTAGAGTTGGATCAACTGGCAAAAAAGAAGCTCGGGACATAATTTCTTTTAAAGGTTTAAAAGAAGAAATGAATATGTAGACAAAAGGCCAAATAATGAGTGCCAGAACCAGCATGATAACGCATATTGTAATAATATTTTTGGTCCGGTTAATTTCTGCCAAACCGTTTCACCTCACCGACAGGCTGAATGATAATTCATTTAATTCAATTATTGTTTATCTTTTGGAGTAAGGTAACTGAAATAGAAAAAACCAAGAATAATCAAAAAGATACCAATAAAAACTGTTACTGCAGATGCTTCTCCCAAACGGAAGGTCTTAAAAGCAGTTCGGTAGATTAAAACTGGTAGGGTTTGGGTTGCCGTTCCAGGACCTCCCTGAGTCGTTAACCAAATAAAATCAAAAGTATTAAAATTCCAAGCAAATGCCAGGAATCCAACAAACCAAATCATTGAGCTAAGAAGAGGAAAGGTAACAAATCGAAATTTTTGAAAACCAGTTGCACCATCCACCTCGGCTGCTTCAAAAACACTCAAAGGAATAGCTTGAAGAGCGGCCAAAATCATCAAAGTCCCAAAAGGAAGAAATTTCCAGGAGTTAAGAAGAATGAGAGCAGGCATGGCGGTGGTATTGTTACCTAAAAAATGAATTTGTTTCTCCATTAACCCAATCGAAGTCAAAAAAGCATTAATAATGCCAATTCTGGGAAGCAACATCCATCTCATACAGACTGCAACTGCAACGGTAGGCGCAATCCAAGGGAGCATTATCAGTGATCGAGCTAAATGAATTCCTTTCATTTTTATGTTTAGTAGAATCGCTAAGAAGAGGGGCACAATCAACTGAATAATTAAATTACCTAAAGTCCAATAAAGGCTTTTCCATAAAGATTCCCAGAAAAAGCCACTACCCAGAAGGTAGGTATAATTTTTTAGTCCTATATAATTGGATTTGGCGCCTCCAAAGGAAATATCATAGAAAGAGTAAATTAAATTTCGAATATATGGATAAGCAAAAATAACCAAGACAACGATGAAGACTGGGAGCAAGAATAAGTATTGCTGTATTTCATTTTTCCGAATTTTAAGCATTTAAACCACCCATACCAATAAAATATCAACGAGCTGGAACAATACTCCAGCTCGTTGAATTGAGATTATTGCGCAATCGGTGCAGAATATTTGGTCATGAGTTCTGCGCCATAGGCTGCTGCTTCTTCGGGAGTCATTTGACCACTTACTACTTTATTGACAGTATCAGCTAAAACATCAGCACCGGAGATATCACCAATACCGGTATTAACCCATTTACCATATTCAAAACCATAAAGCGTAGCATAATCATTCAAAGCTTCCATGGCAATTTTATGAGCATTTTCGAATCGTTTAACAATCGGATCATCCCAATATTCCTTAGCTTGGGAAGCGGCAACACTCGTAGGGAAGAAACCACCGGGTTCTTGACCGGAAGTTAATATAGCGTTTATATCGGGTCTCATCATGAAACGAACGAAGTCGTAAACCGCTTCTTTGTGACCTGGTTTTTCTAAAGTATCTTTATAGAGATGAACTTCATTGGGGTAGGTAATTGTCCCTCGTTCAGTGCGATCTTTATAAAAAGGTATATGAGCTGCATTGTAGTCATCGCTATCAAACTCTTCGTGGAATCTTTTCTGGACCGATGGAAAGTAAGGAGACATGGCCAGGGTTCCTGCTGCTATATTCAATTCGATTTCTCCCCAAGACCAGGCTTCGGCTCCGGGAGGAGCAAATTTGATCAAATCATTATATAATTTCAGTGCTTCAATGGTTTCTGGGCTATTAAAGGTGATATTTCCATTTTCATCAAAGAATCGTGCACCGGTACTTGCCATGAATATGTAGGCTTGTTCGTCGGTCATCAAGTTCTTTGCTCCACCAATCCCAATACCATATACTTCTTCTTCCGAATTTTCGGTGATCTTTTTGGCGTAATCAAGTACTTCATCCCAGGTTTTTGGTGGTTCAGTAGTTCCAACATATTCTTCGAGGAAACTAGGTCGATAGGTCATGAGCATGACCATGGTCATAATAGGAACTCCCCAATAATCACCATCATAGAAATACATATTCTTCTGGTTGGGAAATATCTGGTACTTTTCATCAATTTCTTTCACTAAATCAGTTAGTGGTGCCAGAGAACCGGTCTTAAACATGGTTGTAACAAAATCAGGTAAACCAAATTGAAAATCAGGGAGTGTGTTAGCTTCAATAGCAGCTAAGGTTTTAACCCAAGCATCTCCCCACATGACAACTTCTTGTTTTAAATTGATGTTGGGGTTTTCTTTCATGAAAAGATCGATTACTTTTTGAAATGCTGCAACTCGGTGAGCAGGTGCTTCGTGATGCCAAAAAGTTATTTCTAATGGCTGATCTTGAGCAAAAGTTATACTACCTAACACCATGACTAAAGTAAAAACCATCAGGATTAAAATCCCTTTTTTCATTGTATGACCCTCCTATATAAAAAAGTATTCAACCAGAAAACGATTTACTCTCAAAATTGTTTACAAGTTTTTAATACGATTGAAATATTCTTCTACATATTTCGTATTGGCTTCGTCGCCACCAACTCGGTTGGCACTCATCCATACCTTGGGGGTAACACCTTTGTTTACCATATATTTAATGGTTTCAATTTCAATGCGGCGCACAATGTATCCGTCAGTCATAGCTGAAATAGGCGCGAAAGGACGATCAAAATTATCAATCTCCATAACTGAATCGCCTACTGGATTATAATCATCAATAAAAAGATCAACCAAATCTATCATATTCTGACGGCTAGGGTGACGGGTAAAATGATCTATGGGGATCTTTTCCTGCCACTCGCTCCCTCCAACTCCAATAGTATAAGCTTTTTTCTTTTTGCATTCTAAAATGGCATCAATAGTAGCAGAATTGACTCCAATATTATTGAATACAATAGCTACATCTCCAGCTTTGACTCCATAATAATCGACTACTCGGTTCATATAATCCGGGCATCTTTCGATGCGCATTCCGTGGGTAGCTCCACAGGCTCCATATAATGCTCCAATTGGTATAATGTAGTTAACCGGAACCAATCCACCAGCTCGGTAAAACATATCATAAGCGGGGATATCAGTATGTCCTCCAGTACCAATCACATGGAGTAAACCGTCTTTCATGAGGACATCCCCGATAACTTGCCCGGCTTTTTCAAAATTTTTTGCTTGTTCTTTTTCAATTTTTTGAAGAAATTCAATGGTAATATCAAGATAGCTTTTTCCTTTTACCACGGGCATAACCTCCTATTATTTATTACTAAAGAAGAAGAAAAAATCACCTCCTTAATACATTTTCATTTTAACGTTAATAATATCATGTATATACAGGTTACATTGAGATATAATAAGCTGTCAAGATAAAATGGTGAAAATTATTTAAATCAATCATTCTTTTATTGTTGTTGAGCTTTCTGTTTTTAGGATAAAAAGAAAGGTGTGTACAAACATTTCTAATACCTGTAGAGCAAGAGAAGCTATTAACTATCAATCTGGGGACAAATTTAGAGAAATCTCTATTTTAATTCGGTAATAATAATTTAAATCAAGGATAAGATTAAATCTTTATTTTTCAATTGACCGTTTATTATTCTGATGAAGAACGTTTCTTTTATCGATCATGAATTTATATCGGTC
>MWBQ01000107.1 GCA_002069605.1 Candidatus Atribacteria bacterium ADurb.Bin276 | reverse complement strand
AAAGGAGGTTGCTTTACAATGTTCAAATTTGGTGTTGATACCTTTATCTGGAGTGAAGCTTTCTCAGAAAAAGACCTATGGGTTATTCCGAAAGCGAAAGAACTCGGTTTTGAAGTATTAGATATTTCCATCAGCAAACCGGATAGTTTCCCCACCCAACTGGTCAAAGAAAAGATTCAAGAAACCGGTCTCGAAGTGGTCACCACCACCACTCTGGGGAAAGAAACCAATCTGATCTCTGACGATCCGGCTATTCGAAAAAACGGCATTCAATTCATGAAGAAGATGGTCGATATCAATGTTGAGCTGGGATCTCCCATCATTGGGGGAGTGGTCTATGCTGCCTGGGGCTACTTAAGCGGGAAACCTCGCACCCAACAAGAATGGGACTGGTCGATTGCCAGCATGAAAGAGATTGCTCGGTATGCTCAGGAGAAAAGCTCAATCGCCATTTGTGTTGAACCGGTGAATCGTTTTGAAACCCATTTCTTAAACATCGCCGAGGATGCGGTCCGCTATTGTCAGGAAGTTGGTTATGAGAATATTAAAGTCCATCTCGACTCCTTCCACATGATTCGGGAAGAAACCAGTTTTCGGGAAGCAGTGAAAACCTGTGGAAAGAAGTATTTGGGCTATGTCCATGTCTGTGAAAACAACCGAGGAATTCCTGGAACTGGTCTAGTCCCCTGGAAAGAATTCTTTCTTGCTCTCAAAGAAATCAACTATACTGGTCCAATGGTCATCGAATCCTTTGATCCCAGTTTTGAAGAGCTCAACCGTCAGTGTGCCATCTGGAGAAAATTGGCTGATTCTGGAGAAGAATTAGCGGTTCAAGGGTTGAAGCATCTCCGAGCAGTCGCCAAGGAGATTGGAGAGTAAAACATAGTTATTAAGAGAGAGCCCCCTCAACCCCAATCTGCAAAGGTTTAAAACCTAAGGAAAGTTGAGGGCTTTCTCAATCGAATTCTTTCATCGTAATAAAATGATTATTTATCGTGGACTGTTTTTTCGAGCTTATCTATTTCACTTTCTATGAAAGTTTTCATTGCCTTCAGTATTTCAATTCGAGCTTGGGAAAGATGGCTTCGTACTTCCTCACTAACCTGTGGCCCAAAAAAGCTATTGAGGGGAGTAAAAAACATCTCCTCAAACATTTCCCTCATATTTTCTTTTTCTTTGCTCATTTTTATTAACCTATCCTTTTTTTAACTGCCTTTCTAATAAAAGCTGGGCATCTTTATCACTTTTAATTGCTTGAAAGTCAATAACGAATGCCCCACTTGACTCCATATTCGCCATTAAGCGTCGAAGGGCTTTGTCGGTTCCAAACAAGGAGGGTCGGACATAGGCAACGGTTTTCTTCCCCTCCAATCCAGCTACTCCTTTTAAAAAGTTCACCACTTCCGGGGAAATCTTACCACCAAAAGCACTGACTACCGACGCACCAACAAATATTACGTCGTATGGTCTAAGATTAATAGGCGATGATGAATCCTCGATTTCAATATTCTTTACGGTATGACCTGATTTTTCAAACGCATTGATCATGTATTTTGTAATTTGCTGTAAGGCTTTATCTTTCCCTAGATAAACGAAAGCAACTCTCAACCAAATATGCACCTCTCTTTCACAATCCTATACGGTGAGTTTAAAGTTTTTTAATTAATCTATTAAATCCCTTAATCGTTAGATAATGATTACAATTTCGAGATCTCAGCTTATATTTTATTGTATTGATCGTTGAATAAAGATTAATTCCTTTTTCAAAGAAACCGTATGTTCTTATTATAGTCAAAAAAGCAAGAATGTGTCTATGAAAAAAGAATGAAAAAATATAAATCCATTAAATGCTCAGATTACTCTTCAATCGGATAATTGATTTTTTGCTCTCTTTTGATAAACAATAGTCACCCAATTATTTTTATCGATTGATTGTATTATTTCGAGAGAAACCAATAGAGCTTTTTGCTGAATAAGAGGAACATCCTCTCCTTGAAAACCCGATAAAACTAAATAACCAGAAATATGAAGCATATTGCTCAAGAGGGGTAAATTTTCTAAAACAAATTGAGCTCCAATATTTGCCACGATAAAATCAAAAGAACCTTCTATACCGGTAAGATCGCCGATTTTTGATTTGATTCTTTCGAAAGGTATTTGATTTAAAGCACAGTTCCGTTTTAGTTCTTCCATTGCCAAGGGATCAATATCAATAGAAGTAATATCTCCAGCTCCAAGACGAAAAGCTAAAAGAGAAAGTATTCCTGAACCCATGCCCACATCTAAAAATTCCATCCCCGGTTTAAAAAATTGGGATATGAATTCCATACAAGAAAAGGTTGTTGGATGATCACCGGTCCCAAATGCATAAGCAGGATAAATAACCAAATCAATCTTTGAAGGAATTGCTGGTTCCCAAGGAGGACGGATAACAATGGTCTCATTTACGACTATTGGCTTAAAGCGTTTGCGCCATTCTTTAGCCCAATTCTCATCTGGTTCTTCATCGCGTTCAGCTGCAACAATGTATTCTGGAAAAGACTCCTCTGGCCAATCTCGTACATAAGCAACAATGGTTAAACTATCTTTCTCCCAGAAACCATAAGGTTTCTGATCTTGAAACCACCAATAAACCTGTTCACGATAAGACTCATCCTTTATTCTCAGGATAAGCTTCTTCCAAATTCGATCCATCTTCATTCCTTTCGGCTATTATTAATAAACCCGAAGCCGAACGGGCTCCTACTCCCAGCACCTCAAATTGCGAATCATACTCTTGACATATTTTTAAAAATTGTTGGTAGGTTTTTTGGTTGTTCACGATTCGATGGAGAGTCTTGGTTTTGAGTAATCGGGCTAAGGTCCCGGTTGCCATTATGCGAACCGGTTGAAAATTTTGTTCTGCAACTATGTCAACCAATTCCCCAGGAAGAAAGGCATGTAATGGGGGAAAAATATACCGATTCAAAAAAGATATCCAGTTTTCAATTTGTTGTAATTTCTCTGGGTGATCCCAATTGCCTTTTTCTAAAAAGGAGCGGGTATGGTTTAAAGAACCGGTCCAACCCATTTCCTGCTCAATTGCTATCGGAAGTTGTCCCAGCCGATTAACGACCGAAAAAATAACTCTCTTCCGACTCACCCGGCATATTTCTTGTATAGCTCGGAAATGATCCGGATAGGCATAAGATACTGGTGCATCCAAACATAGGACTAAATCAAAATATTTTCTAGAAAATTGATGGAGATTTTGGACTCTTCCTTCAACAAAATTGATTGACTGAATTCCACTTTTTTGGGCTAAACTCCTTGCTTCTTGAAGCATAGCTGAAGAAATATCTAAAAGGGTAAGTTCACATCCTCTCCGAGCTACTTCTAAACCATACCGACCATATCCTCCTCCAGCATCAAGAACTTTCATCCCGGAACGTAAATAGGGTTCGATTTCCAACCAGACTAAATCAGTATGAACTTTTTTTTCAATATTACGCTCTCTTCGCTTTTCCTTTCTTACTCCGGCATTCCAATACATTTGGTGTTGAAGGTCTCTGTTCATGCATCCTTCCGATGAATATTTATTGAAAACTTCGCCTGTCCTCAAAATACCATTAAATGCATTCCTCCATTGAGGGGGGATTCAAAGAAGTGTGCCTTTCATCCGTCATCCTGAGGCTTCGTTTTTTGAAGCCGTGAGGATCTCATCTTTTAATTGTTTAAAAAAATGATAAATGAGATTGCCACGTCGTCCAACCAAAAACCGGTTGGGCTCCTCGCAATGACGGATTGAGATAGGTATTTTCATCCTCATTTGGTGCTGCTAGACAACCTGAGGATCAATCCTGAAAACCCACGGGTATGATAAATCAAACCAACACCAAATAATTTTAAATGGAGAGTGCAATGTATTGTGCCTGTTCTTCATCTAATGTAGCGACCTGCCATGGCATGTAGAATATCGGATTTTATATTCTTATCTGATACCACCAAGTGGCATGAATGTTTTTCCTGCAAATGAACGATCATTCGGTTCTGGTCAAATCTTTAAATGGTGCTACATGATGAAGTTTTGAATTTCATTCTGAATGCGAAGAAGGAAATCCTGTAAAAAAAATTCACCCAGATCCCCTTCTTTCCTATCTCGAACGCTTACTTGATGATTTTCAACTTCCTTATCACCCACGATTAAAATATAGGGAATTTTCTGAAGCTGGGCTTTCCGAATTTTTGCACCTAAGGTAGCATTTTCATCATTCAACTCGACTCGTATCTGAGCTTGAGCTATTTGTTGTTTGACTTCCAGAGCATAGGAATAATGTCTTTCGGCTATTGGTAAAACCACCACCTGCACTGGAGATAGCCATACCGGTAAAGCCCCGGCGGTATGCTCAATAAGAATTCCGAGAAAACGTTCCACACTCCCCAATATGGTTCGATGAAGCATAACTGGTCGGTGTTTCATTCCATCTTCACCAATATAACTGAGGTCGAAACACTCTGGCATGGTAAAATCAAGTTGAATAGTCCCGCATTGCCACCGACGCCCCAAAGTATCCTTTAAGTGAAAATCAATTTTGGGACCATAAAAAGCTCCGTCACCCTCGTTTACTCGATAAGGTAAGTTCTTTTCTTGAAGGGCAGTTTCCAGCGATTTGGTTGCTAAGTCCCACATCTCATCAGAGCCCATGGAATTCTCTGGTCGAGTACTCAGCTCTAATTCATAATCAAATTGAAAAAGCCGATAAATATAATCTGCTAACTCAATGACTCCCATGATTTCTTGTTTTACCTGATGGGGTTCCATATAAATATGAGCGTCATCTTGAGTGAAACATCGCACCCGCATGAGACCATGAAGGACCCCGGAGAGTTCGTGGCGATGAACTAATCCCAATTCGGCCATCCGTATCGGAAATTCTCGATAACTATGCAGCTGGCTTTGATAAACCAAGATCCCACCTGGACAATTCATCGGTTTTACTGCAAATTCTCTTTCATCAATTGAAGTAAAATACATGTTATTCCGATAATGGTCCCAATGTCCTGAACGTTCCCACAACTCACGATCAAGGATAATAGGAGTTTTTATTTCCTGATACCCTCTTTTAACATGCTCTTTCCGCCAGGCATCTAAAAGGGCGTTGATAACCACCATTCCTTTGGGGTGGAAAAAGGGGAAACCTGGACCTTCTTCGTGAAGGCTAAATAGTTCGAGCTCCTTCCCTAATTTTCGATGATCTCTCTTTTTTGCTTCTTCCAAGCGATATAGATAATTTTTGAGCTTATCTTTATCATCAAAGGCAATGCCATAAATCCTTTGCAGCATGGGATTGGTTTCTTTTCCTCTCCAATAGGCTCCTGATACACTCAAGAGCTTATAGGCTTTAATTGAACCAGTTGATGGAATATGAGGACCTCGGCAAAGATCAATAAATTCTCCCTGTTGATAAAGGCTGACCTGGTCGTCAAGAATTTCATCTATCAATTCGATCTTAAAGTTTTCCCCCCGCGAAGAAAATAGCTGTTTTGCTTCTTCTTTGGAAAGAACCTTTCTTTCTACCGTAAGATTTTCTTGAATAATTTTCTGCATTTCTTCTTCTATTTTCTTTAAATCTTCTTCATTCAAGGTATGGTCTATATCGAAATCATAGTAAAATCCTTCTTCGATAGCTGGCCCAATGGCTAATCGAGCCCCTGG
>MWBQ01000106.1 GCA_002069605.1 Candidatus Atribacteria bacterium ADurb.Bin276 | reverse complement strand
ACAGTAATATTGGGAATAGATAACCAAAAACTGAAGATAAATGTACTGTGTCTTCCACTTTCAAGCTATTCTTGGTGAAATAAGGATTTGTGAAACAGTCTGAATGACATTTTTTTATATAAGTGTTTTCATCCTCATCTGAAAAAAAATGGCATGAGGGTCTATCTTACTGGAGTTCTTTTACCGATTGTAAGACATTTTCAGCCATGTATTCAAGTTGTTCTTGATTTAAGGGATACAAGGGGAGATGAGTAAAACAATGATTAAATACCTGTTCGGCATTAGGGCAGGCCTTCTCCCACTCTTCTTGATTATACCCTAATCTTTTCAAAATATTAAACTTATAGAGTGGTGCAAAGTGAGGAATATTGGTAACACCTCGTTCGTCTAATTTTTGCTTCAGAGTTTGGATATCTCCCTTTAATTTCTTTGGATCAATTTGGAGAAGGTAGAGGTGGTGAGTTGACTGAATCTCTTCAGTATCTAATAATTGGGGTATAATTGCTTCATTTTCTTTAAACCGTTTGGTCAAATATTCGGCGTTTCTTCTTCTCTCTGCGATAATATCATTAATACGACTCATCTGTTGAACCAAACCCAGTGCCTGAACTTCGGTTGATGAACAATTACCAGCAGCAAAAGGACCGTATTTACCTTCCATAGCAACTACATCATACAACCAATTCTTGATTTTTTTGCTAAGATCTAAGCCCAAGAAACGGCATTTCTTCAAGTCATCTCCAAAAGGAAGAGTTGAAACGACAATTCCTCCCTCTCCAAATGACGTTACATTTTTAACTTCGTGAAAACTAAAGGCTCCAAAATGCCCGATAGTACCAATCTTCTTTCCTTTATAGACAGAACCAAAGGCATGTGCAGCATCTTCTAAAACAATAATATCATGCTCTTTTGCTGATTCCATAATTGGATCCATGTCTACTGGCCAACCACCAATATGAACTGGGACAATGACTTTCGTTTTTTTAGTAATCTTTTTCGCCACATCGGTTGGGTCCAGGTTTATGGTTCGAGGATCGACATCGGCAAAGACAACTTTTGCTCCTACTGAGAGGGGATAGGATATGGTTGCCATAAAAGTGATAGCTGGCGCAATCACTTCGTCTCCAGGACCTAAGTTAGCATATTTATAGGCAATTTCAAAACCTGCAGTCGCATTGGTTATAAATGTAGCATTATTAGTCCTTAAATATTCGTTGACTTTCTCTTCCAATAAGGAGACATTTTCACCTAAAGATAGTTTACCCGGTGCTTTTCCATGACGGGATAATTTCTGAATTGCTGCCTCGACTTCTTTTAAAGCATCATCGTATTCTTCATCATTTTTCATGATTAAAAATTTGATCAATGCGATAATATCAGAAGCATTATAATTTTCTCCAACTGCTGCCCAGGGCACTCGAGATGGTCCAGTATTGTAACGAAAATCTGAAGGTTTATTAGGCATTCGTTTCCTCCTTTTAGCTTTTAGGGGAAAGCCTCGGTTAATTCTTATATTAAGAACTTCCCCTCAGTTACTTTATATAGGTATAAATATTGGCATTATTATTCTATCTTTTTAAAAATGTATTTGTCAAACTAAATTTTTCATCTATTTAATTGGTTTATAATTCAATTATGACATATTTACATATATTTTTGGTAATATTTTGGCTATTTATTTTCATTTTTGTTCTTTATTAAAATTTATTAGGTTTTTTTAACTAATTTTCAATTTTTTTGCCGGTAATGCCAAATATTTTGAGGATATTTAATATTTCTTTTCGTTTTTCTTTAAAAGAGGTCACTGGAAAGGTAGCAGCCAACTACAGGAAATGGGATGTAAAAAGGAAGGTGGAAAAGTATCTAGGCGAGGGGAATCTTAGATTTTCCCTCGAGTTCAATTTCAAAACATCAAACCTGAATCTTACTCAAGACTTTCACCCTCATCCTCACCTTCTCCCATCAAGGGAGAAGGGATTAAAGTGATGTTTCCATCTTCAGGTTTTGTTTTATAGCCGTGAGGATCTTATCTGACCCCGCAGGCGTCATCCTGAGGCTTCGTATTTAGAAGCCGTGAGGATCTCATCTTTTATAGGTCTTTGCTATTAAAATACTTTAAATGATGGGATTCTCGCGTCGCATAATACGCTCCTCAGAATGACGGAGTGGATGGATGAGATTGCCACGTCATCCAACCAAAGAACGGTTGAGCTCCTCGCAATGACGGATTTAGATAACTATTTTCATTGTCGTCTGGCGCTGTTATAAAACATGAAGATCTATCCTGAATGCCCACGGGCATAATTAATCAAGCCATTTAAAAAATTTAAAAAACCTTGAGGGCGCAAATTTATTGCGCCCAATTTTATGATTTTTATCTGATACCACCGGGTTACATGGCAATCTATTTTTTATAATATTTATATACTTTCTCAAAAGCTGCTACCATTGCATCAACATGCCAATCTTCATAAACTGGATGGGTTGGAAAACAAAAGGTTCTTTCTTCGATCCATGCTGCATTTTCACAAATAATATTTCGATAATCAACTGATCGGACTTCAGCATATTCTTTGGATTTAAATGGGAACTTGACTGTTCCAAAACCATTGTGTTCAATATAAGCCTTTTCTTTATACATTTGTGGCCAAAGCACTGGAGCAACCGGAACCCCTTCGGCTTCGATTGCTTCCCAAAATTCTTTAATAGTACAAGAAATGCGATCTAAATTGATAACTATAGGGAAAAGCCAGTAAGAAATAAACTTCCCTTCTTTCCCTTGTGGAGGAAGATATTGAATAGCCTCATGACCTTGTAAAGCTTTTAATAATTTGTCTCCAATCATGACTCGGCGGCTTTTATTCCACCCATCAAAACGTTCTAATTCACAGAGACCAATAATTGATTGAATTTCCGTCAATCGGTAGTTAAAACCAACTCGCTGATGAATATAGAATAATTTCTTTTCCAATTCTAATAACCGCAGCCTTTCTCTAACATCATAACCATGATCTCGGAATGAACGCGCTGCCCAGGCAATGTTTTCATCATTGGTAACCACCGCTCCTCCCTCGCCACCAGTTGTAAAATGCTTAGACTGGCAAAAACTGAAACATCCAGCGTGACCGATACTACCTACTTTTTTCCCTCGATATTCACTTCCGTGTGCTTGAGCACAATCCTCAATGACAAAAAGATTACGTTCTTTAGCAATAGCCATGATTTCGTCCATATCGCAGGGAATTCCGTAAAGATGAACGGGAATGATGGCTTTGGTTCGAGAGGTAATCTTTTCTTTAATTGAAGTTGGATCTATGGTATGAGTATCCTTTCTAACATCGGCAAAAACAGGAATAGCTCCAGCCTGGACAACACAAAAAGACGATGCGATAAATGAGTAGGAAGTAACTATAACTTCATCCCCCGGTCCAATATCACAGGCAGCTAAAGCGGTATGAAGAGCTGAGGTTCCGTTAGAGGTTGATATCCCATATTTACAATCACAATATTGAGCCCATTTTTCTTCAAATTCAACTCCCTTATGGCCAGTCCAATAATTTACCAACCCATTCTCAAGAGGAGCCAACGCTTCTTGTTTGGTTTTATCTGAAAAACTCGGCCACATAGGAAATTTCTCTTTAAAAATTGGTTCTCCACCCAACTTTGCCAATCGCTCAGACATGGAATCTCCTCCTTCAGAAAGGAATTATTTTTTTCTTATAAGTAAGTATATCCTTTTTTATTTGTTTTAGTCAATTAAATTATTTACTATTATGTATTTTTTTTGAATTATTTGCCTGCTTGAATGAATATTAATTTTCATGCTCAACAAATATATCCTTTTAATAACATATTTGATAGAATATTAATATTAAATGTTTATCATGTCAATTTGTTTTTTTCTTCTAAGTAAATAACATAAAACAAGGATAAAAAATGGAGAAGCGGAAATCTTTTGCCAAAAGCCACCATAAAGCAGCAATTAAAAGGTTAATTTACGAAAACGGCTCCCTATCCCGTACTGAGATTCAACAAAAGACCGGCATTCGTCCAGCATCGATTACCCAACTCACTAGAGAATTAATTGAAGAAAATATTTTAATTGAAAAAGGTTTAGGGAATAATCAAAAAGGAAAAAAACAACGTCTTTTAACTTTAAATCCTAACGGGGGAACGGTTATCGGGATTGAGTTTGATCCCCAATCGATTCATGGCTTACTGATAGATTTAGAAAATAAAATAATCAGTGAGAAAAATTATACCCTCCCCGAAAAAGCTACAGGTAACCAATTCGTTGAACAATTAAAAAAAACTATACACCAACTTATTCATGCCGATCCAACTCACATGACACCATTACTGGGAATCGGCATTGCCGACCCCGGTTTAGTGGATCGAGAACAAGGTGTTTCATTGTTCTGCTCGCAAATTGCCGATTGGAGGGATGTTCCTCTTCGTCAGATTATGGAAAAGGAATTTCAACTCCCAATCTATGTTGAGGGCAACACCAATTGTAAACTATTAGCCGAAAGCCTTTTTGGCGCTGGTAGGAATTTTCAAAATCAGATTTATATTGACCTCTCTTATGGGATTGGTGCCAGTTTAATGACTCATGGTTCTTTTTACTATGGTGTACAGGGGTTAGCGGGAGAATTAGGACATATTCAATATGATAAAAGTGGTCCGATCTGCAGTTGTGGAAGCCACGGTTGCTTAGAAATGTTTGTTTCTTCTTCGGCAGTAATACGATCGATTAAAAATGCTATTCAGCACGGTGTCATCTCCCCCTATTTAGACCATATTCGTGAAAATACTGCTTTTTTATCAATCCATTCCTTTATAAAGGCAGCAAATGAAAATGATAAATTTTGTGCCAGCTTAGTCGAAGAAATGGGTCGAACTTTAGGTGAAGTCATTGCTAATGTAGTGAACTTACTCAACCCTGAAGCTATACTCATCGGTGGGGAACTTGCCGATCTCGGTGACCTGATCATCAACCCAGTAAAGGGAACAGTACGTCGTCAGTCCTTAGAATTAGCCACTCGGAATCTTGCTTTTAAAGTTGCTGAGATCAAAGATCGACCGGCGGCTCGTGGAGCGGCATCTTTGGTTCTTAATCAAGTATTCAAAGGAAACGAGCTTTTTTGACTTTCAGTTTGGTTGAATAAAACAAATACAAAAAAGGCATTAAAAAAGGGCGCTAATTTATTGCGCCCTTTTTTAAAATCAACCTGGTAACTTATTTTTTAAGCCATATGGATTTCAACATTATCAGCGACACCACCCAGGATAGTATAGGTCCCTGGAACAGTTTGTAAAAGAGAGGCTGGAACTAAAGTATTAACCGGACCATGGGCTGCTAAACGGGCAATAAAACGCTGCCAACTGACACCGCCTCCGAGATATCCATCTAACCAGAAACTCCGATCTTTTGCACCAACAATTTGGGCAGGACCAATTGTGTTGGCTTTGGGAGGAACCCAAGACCAGTCTCCGCTAAAGGAATGCAGAGCATTCTGCATGATGGTCATAGGATGGAGTTCAACACAACGAGGTCCTTGTTTTTTATACGCCTCCAAGTCATTTCCAAATTCAAATCCTAAATGAGCTTCCCAAAAAGCAATATGACCACACCAACCTACACCACCATAACAACAGTCAGCACCACCTAAGTCCTCAATCATTTTCCCATAATCAGGAAGGGCATCTTTGGTAGGAAAGTGGATATTTTTTGAATCTGGTCGTAATTCCGGTTTTATCTTGTTAAAAAAGTTTTCCCACATGGCTTTTTGAAACGAACCTGGCCAATCAATTGGAGCAGTATTACCGTTTTCATCAGCATACTCGTCCATATTGAAGGTATGCACATTTTTCATTGAAAGGTTGAACTCATTGATCAAACGAGCAGCAATTTCGAATTGGGGAACGGGACCAACTGGAAGAATTAAAACTAACTTATCATTCATCTCGGCTGACTTTTTGATCCGGCTAACCAAATCCAATGCAAATTCAATATAAAATTGATTGGGATCCTCAATGACTTTGATCTTAAAATCTGGATTGTGGTGCTTGGTTATATCTCCCTTTTTGATTTTCCTAACCCGTTCACATTCCTTTACATCTTTAAAAGGAATAAAATCAGACAAACCATACTGAAATACCATTTTTATACCTCCTAAATATTAATTGTTTAATATCCTTTAATCTATAACTTTAAGTATTCACTTTATTTAGGGATGTCTTACCTCGTAAATGAGGATTCTCAGGACAACAACATTTTTTGTTGATCACTGTGCATCCTTTACCGGTCGCTACTTAACTAATTCCTCCCCTTAGTAATATTCTGGCTCAGGAATCTGAAACCGATTTAACTCATCAAAGAGTTGCTGCTCAATCAGAGGGTTAATGGCAACTATTGAC
>MWBQ01000105.1 GCA_002069605.1 Candidatus Atribacteria bacterium ADurb.Bin276 | reverse complement strand
AAATGGCTAAATGAGATTGCCACGTCGTTCAACCAAAGAACGGTTGGATTCCTCGCAATGACAGTTTTAGATAGTTATTTTACTTTCTGGCAATAACACAAATCCAGCATTTGTGATGATCCTATTAATCAGATTTTACAGAGTAGTCAAGACTGAGTACAATATGAATCAATTAGAAAAAATTATATCTTTGGCGGTGATTGAGATGAAAGCATCCCCGTGTTCGATTACCATCAATAATCAACAAAATTTAAATATCACTCCGGGTATGACTATCCTCGAAATCGCCCACAAGTCTTTTCCCGATAATTACCAAAATTTTATGGCAGCCCGCTTAAATGGAGAAATAGTTGACCTCAACACCAAAGTTACTAAACCAAGTGATATTTGCTTCTTGGATTTCTCCCAACCCGAAGGACATCGTACCTATCTTCGCAGTTTACTGTTTATGCTCAGCTACAGCATTAACACCCTTTATCCTAAAGCCCATCTTCATGTTCTTCATTCCATGAGTGATGGTTTATTTTGTGAAATAACAGGAATTGGAAATTTGACTACCGAACACTTAGATAATATCAATCAAAAAATGCAAGAATTAGCCCGATTGAATCTCTCTTTTGAAAGAGAAATAGTTGACTGGGATAAGGCAAAAAATATTTTTCATCGACAAAATCGAGAAGACCTCAATCGGCTTTTCCGCTATTGGCGCACAACAGCAATAACTCTTTACCGCCTTAACAAATATTATGATTATTACTATGGGCCTCTTTGCCCATCAACCGGCTATATAAAAAATTATGGATTTGTTTTGGTTCCACCTGGCTTTTTCCTTCAATACCCTCGGGCGACCGATCCCGAACGTCTCCCCACCTACGTTTTTCGTCCCAAATTATTTACCACTTTCCAGGAAGCCGGTCAGTGGGCAAAAATCATGGAGATTAAAAATGTCGGAGATTTAAATGAATCGATCGTTCACGGCCAAGGTCGAGAAATTGTCTCGATGACCGAGGCTTTCCATGAGAAAAAAATCGCCCAAATCGCCGACCTCATCACTCAAAAAAGAGGAAGTCTGAAGACAGTCTTTATCGCCGGTCCTTCCTCTTCAGGGAAAACCACTTTTGCCCGGCGTTTGTATATTCAGTTAAGAGTGAATGGTTGGAAACCGGAGACCATTTCTCTTGACGATTACTTTATCTCCAAAAAAGATATTAAAACCTGGGATAATCAATACTACGAACGCCCGGAAGCTCTTGACCTCGAGCTTTTTGAACAGCAAATTGAAGAACTCATCGATGGAAAGGAAGTTGAAATTCCTCGCTACAATTTTATTACCGGAAGCCGGGAACCCCAGGGAGCTAAGATGCAATTGGGTCACGATGGCATTATCATCATCGAAGGACTTCACGCCCTCAATCCTTTGCTCAGTAAAAACATCCCTGAAGAAAGAAAATTCAAGATTTACGCCAGCGCCATTACCCAGCTCAATATTGATAATCACAACCGAATGTCGACCACTGATTGCCGGCTTATTCGCCGTTTGGTTAGAGACAGTCAATTTCGGGGAAGCACCACTGAGGAAGTCTTTAAAACCTGGCTACATGTTCATGCCGGAGAAGAAAAATACATCTTTCCTTATCAAGAAGATGCCGATATTTTTTTCAATTCATCACTTATTTATGAATTAAGCATTCTTCGCCAATATACCGAACCGCTTCTCCGGGCAATCACTCCTGAAAATGAAACCTACTTAGAGGCTTATCGACTCTATGCCTTTTTAAATAACTTCATTCCTCTTCAATCTTCTTTTGTACCATCCAATTCAATCTTGAGAGAATTCATCGGAACTTAAATCCTTCACTACAAGGAGTAAAGCTATCTGGCAATCACACTGCCAAAATCCGTGAACTGTGAGCCGTAAAAATTACACCCTCATCCTGACCTTCTCCCATTTCTCTTTCTTTCCTCTCCCTTGGTGGGAGAGGATTGAGGTGAGGGGGCCTCAACTTTCCTCAACCTTTGTCTCAAAGCTTCAAACTTGGATCTTCATCCTGGGTTTTCACCCTCATCCTGACCTTCTCCCATCAAGGGAGAAGGAATCTAAATCCGTCATTCTGAGGAGTCTGGTGTCATTTACCTGACGACGTGAGAATCTCATTTTTAAAATAGTTATGAATAAAATAAAAAATATGAGATCCTCACGGCTTCTAAAAGCGAAGCCTCAGGATGACGCTTGCGGCGTCAGATGAGATCCTCACGCAGGAAAGCACCAATCTGGATGACCGATTAAAGGCACCCTCCCCGCCACACAAAGCGGCACCGTTCGAACAAGGAGGGGAATTACTCAATTCATTCCCCCATTGAGGGGGGATTCAGGGGGGTGTGCTTTTCTCTTTTTTTGTTTATTCTTTTTCACCAAATTCGGTATTTACAGGATAGAAAAAGGCCGAATCATTGAGTCCACTTAATTATATTTATTTTAGTTTATTTTCCACTTACGCAGAACCTATTTGATTCACTATTCCTCCATCACTGCTTTTTCCGCTTCTTCAATTAATAGCAAAGCTGAACGAAGTAGATGATCTCCATCAGTCCCGGTATAAATTTTCTTCTCTTGAAGGGATTTGACTTTCGAACTAATTTCTTGAACCACCGGGCTTTCTACCGCAGGTGCTTCTGAAACACAAACTTTTTTCTCTTTTTTCACCAGATCAATCGAGTCGCCTAACCGAGGAACTATAACCGCTCTACCGCGTTTTTCAAGAACACGGCCAAAAGTTTCGGCAATCTCTTCTTCACCGTGAGTAATAATAAAGGTTGGATTCGATTGAAAATAATCTGACCATTTCAGCAGATCATCCTGGTCAGCGTGGGCTGAAAAGCCATTAATCGTATTTATTTTAGCCTTTACACTAATTTCCTCACCAAATAACTTGACTTTTTTAACCCCATCAACCAGCAGCCGGCCCAAAGTTCCTCGTGCTTGATACCCAACAAAAATTAAATCAGTATTAGGCTTCCACAATCCATGCTTCAGGTGATGAATAATTCTTCCTCCGTTACACATTCCACTACCGGCAATCACAATAGCTTTTTCGATCTGATTGATAGCTCTTGATTCATCGGGCGAGCTGACATAACTCATCCCGGGAAGAACAAAAGGATCATGGCCTTGAAAAATTTGTTTTTGGATCTCTCCTGCCATTAACCCCATATATTTTTGATAAATTTCAGTCGCTTTGCTTCCCATCGGACTATCGAAAAAAATCGGGAAATCAAACTTCATTTTATTTTTTAGCAGAGAAAGTTCATAAATCAACCTCTGGGCACGGTCGACAACAAAAGAAGGAATGAGAACCTTCCCCCCGGATTTAAGAGCTTCGCGAATGGCATTTTCAAACTCTTCCCGAGTTTCTTCCAAGGTTTTATGGCGACGATTTCCATAGGTTGATTCTAATATGACATAATCCGCCTCATCTATAATCGGAGGCGACCCCTCCATTACATTATAAAAGGGACCCAGGTCTCCGGAAAAAACCAGCTTAACACCATCAATCCAAATCTCAATGGTTGCTGCACCAATAATATGTGCAGCATTTCTGAAAACTGATTCAATATTATCGACTGGTACAATTTCATCGTATCCAACTGGTTCAAAAAGGTTTAAAGCTCCCAAAACATCTTCTTCGGTATACAAAGGTTCTATTGAAGGCCTTCCGGCACGGAGATTTTTTCGATTGGTCCGGTTGGTTTCTTCCAGCATAATTTTATACATATCGAGCCAGAGAACTTCACATAGCTCAATGGTGGGAGCTGTGGCAAATATCTTTCCTCGGAATCCATCTTTATAAAGAAAAGGAATCCGTCCCGAGTGATCAAGGTGAGCATGGGTTAATAAAAGAAAATCAATGCTCCCGGGATCAAAGGAAAAAGAAGCAGCATTTCTTTCTTCACCACTTCCCTGCACCATACCACAGTCAATTAAAAAACGTTTATTCCGTCCTTCGATTAGATAACAGGAACCGGTTACTTCTCGAGCTGCTCCTAAAAAGGTAATTCTCATTTATACCTCCCCGGTTATCCTTTTAAAATTTCCATTGATTTTTCAACCATTGGTAATACGTTACGATCAATCGATTCATCGGTATTTTTAAACTGCACATCGCTATATAAGAACCAGTTTTCAATATGTTCATGCATTTCTCCTGGATTTATTAACTTAAGTGGGCTGAGAGTTTCTACCTCACAGATGTCCGGATTGGTATAAAGCTCGGTTGACGACCCGTAATCAGGGTATGATGCTCCATCTTGATAGCTACTTATCTTAATGAATAAAAAACCGTTGACTCCATAGGCTACCCAACCCTTTTTATTCCCAAATCCAGCTTTGGTTGGTTCTTTCATATCCGTTCTTTGCTGGAGAGTCACATATCTTTGCCCCCACCGCCAACGCGGATCATTCATGTTGGTATATCCCCATAAAGCCATCGGTCGGATTGGAGTCAATAAATCAGTATGAGGGACAAATTGTTCTTGGGGTACTATTGCCGTGCCCCCAATGTTCATAACCGATAATGACCAGACGGCAAACTCAACCGGCCAGAGATTTTGATTAAAAAGCTGATGAGTTACCTTGATTCGATTTTCATTTTCCGATAACTGTAAAATCAACTTTTTTTGAATCCCCGAAGTATTTTCAGTCTCAGCAGTTAAAACTAAAATATTTTTATTCCCAGCAACTGCCACTGGATGATTGTCAGGGAAATAAGTTCGTGGTATAGCTTCTGGTGCATGCCAAAGACGATGTCCCCCATAAATTCTCCATTCGTCTCCACCAACTTTGCCCTTTTGATCAGGAAATTCTTTAAATAAATTTTGCTTTCCAATGAAACCGGCTCGAATTACTCGAGGACCGACTTCCTGAGTAACCACTAATTCAATTTTGCCATTTTCCATTCTTATACACTTTTCCCAACCACCATAACTCATGACTTCCATCGATTCCTACACCTCTCTCAAGAACTAAATATCTATAGTATACAACTATCCATTCAAAATCGTGAGTTCACCCTATTTTTCTTCTTCGATAATCTGCTTTAAAAATCCTTTCAACTCATCGCCAATATCTTTCCGTTTTAAGGCATAGGCCACATTTGCTTTTAAAAACCCAATCTTATCCCCCACTCCATAATACGTTCCTTGAAATTCATAAGCGTAAATTTCCTCTTTTTTTAAGAGGCTTCGAATCGAATCAGTGAGTTGGATTTCTCCTCCTTTTCCTGGGGATACCTTCTCAATCACCTCGAATATTGACGGGGTTAAAATATACCTGCCAATAATTGCTAAATCGGAAGGGGCTTCGCCAGGATCGGGTTTTTCAATCATATCTTCAACCTTAAATGTTCCCTTTCCTATTTCCTTCCCCTTAATGACGCCCCATTGCGAAATCTCCTCTTGAGGAATCCGGGTCACTGCCAAAATTATCCCTGGTCTTTTACGATATAAATCGATCATTTGTCGAAGCACCGGATCAGTGGAATCAATGATATCATCAGCTAACAAAACCGCAAAAGGTGAATCATTAATAAAGCGTTTTGCCTGGTAAACGGCATCTCCTAAGCCTTTTTGCAGCTTCTGACGTACATAAAATATTCGAATCATGTCGCCAATATCACGAACTTCCTGCAAGAGATCAAGTTTTCCTTTATTTTCCAATTCCAATTCCAATTCCACGGCGTAATCAAAATAATCTTCAATGGCTCTTTTCCCTCGGCCGGTAACAAAAAGAATACTTTCTACTCCCGAATCGATGGCTTCTCTCACCACATATTGAACCGCTGGTTTATCGACAATCGGTAGCATTTCTTTCGGCTGAGACTTGGTTACCGGTAATAAACGGGTTCCATATCCAGCCACCGGGATCACTGCCTTTGATATTGGTTTTTCTTTCATCGGTCACACTCCTAACCAGTTTTTCTATTCTGTAAATCTATTTTCTTTCTTTCCTCTCCCCTGGTGGGAGAGGATTAAGGTGAGGGGGATACTTGGATATTCACACCAAGCCTTAATTTTAAAATACCAAATCTGGTTCACACTCAGGGTTTTCACCCTCATCCTCACCTTCTCCGGTATGATCCGGACACATAGGTAACAGAAAGTTCCAGACACATAGGTAACACTTTGTATACTACTGGCATAAGGAGGAATGCCTTATGCCATGGATGGAGGTACACAAAGTGGATCTCAGACGAGAATTAATCTATCGTTATCTCAACAAGGAAAAGGTGACAGATTTGTGTCGAGAATATGGAATCTCTCGAAAAACCGCCTATAAGTATATTCATCGTTTTCAAGCCTTTGGTTTGGATGGACTCAAAGACCAATCCCGACGTCCTCATCATCTGGCGAGTCAAACCGATGCCCTGACCGAGCAAATGATTCTGGATACCAAATTCAAACATCCCAGTTGGGGAGCCAAAAAGCTCAAACCTGCCCTGGAAAGACAGTATCCCGATATTGTCTTTCCAGCAGTCAGTACCATCAGTGCTATCCTCTCTCGCCATGGATTGGTGAGATCACACCCTCGACGACTCAAGAGAAGTGTTTCACCCCATCAACTTCGAACCAGCCACGAACCCAATGAGATCTGGTGTGTCGACTTTAAAGGTCAATTTCAAACCCAAGATCGGAAATACTGTTATCCACTCACGATTACTGATCACTCGAGTCGGTATCTCCTTGCCTGTGAAGCTCTTTTTTCTCCCAGTATTCAAGAATCCCTTCCGGTCTTCAAAGAGTGCTTTTCCAAATATGGTCTTCCCCAGGTGATCCGCAGTGATAACGGGAGTCCCTTTGCTTCTCTTCAGTCTCCCTTTGGACTCACTCAACTCTCGGTGTGGTTAGTCAAACTCGGCATCATCTTAGAGCGCATTGATCCAGGTCATCCAGAACAAAATGGTCGTCATGAACGGATGCACCGGACCTTAAAAGAAGAGGCCTGTCAAAAACCAGCCACCAATCTTTTCACTCAACAAGACCGTTTTGAAACTTTCAAAGTCATCTATAATACCGTAAGACCCCATGAAGCAATCAATCAAGAAACCCCGGCTTCCCGGTACCACAAAAGTGATCGATCCTTCCCCGCCACGCTGGGTGACTGTGAATATCCTCATCATACGCTCACTCGACGAGTCGATTCCTCAGGACGGATTTCTCTTTATGGCAACCGTCTGATCAGAATCAGTAAAGTCTTTGCTGGTGAACTTCTCGGATTCAAAGACTATAATAATTCCTGGTTAGTCAGTTTCTCTTGCTATGATATTGGTACAATTGATAAAAAGACCCTCACTTTTGAATCAACGGAGATTCAAGATGATTAAAAAGTGTTACCTATGTCCTTAGACTAAAGTGTAACCTATGTCCCCGTTCGTACACTCCCATCAAGGGAAAGGGAATATGAATGAAAACAAAGAACTTCAAATTTCCCTTTTGTGGAAGAGGATTAAAAT
>MWBQ01000104.1 GCA_002069605.1 Candidatus Atribacteria bacterium ADurb.Bin276 | reverse complement strand
TGTTCAACCTGATTTAGAAGCAAGTAGAAAATATGATTTTAACTATCGTCTCTCCCGTTCTCTTTATGAAAATACTAAACCACTTATGCATGAGTTATCTGACTCTTTATCCGAGTAGAGGTTTATGCTGGTCTTCCCCCTCACCTTAATCCTCTCCCACCAGGGGAGAGGAAAGAAAATGAATAGACAAAGGGAGAAGAAAAAATAAAAAAATTAAAAAATAATTACATTTCGAGGAGGAATAGATAATGCCGAAATCAAATTGGTTAAAAGAAGTATTTCACTGTCAAAAGCCCATCATTGCCATGTGCCACTTTGGTGCTATGCCTGGTGATCCAGGTTTTGACCATAAAGGTGGAATGAAGAAAGTTGTAGAATGGGCAATCAAAGACTTAACTGCTCTCCAAAATGGTGGAATCGATGCTGTGATGTTTTCCAATGAATTCAGCTTGCCCTATATGACTAAAGTCGATACAGTCACTGTTGCATCGATGGCTCGGATAATAGGGGAGCTTATAACACATATTAAAGTACCCTTCGGAGTAAATGTTCTCTGGGATCCAGTGGCGAGTCTTGATTTAGCCGCAGCCACTGGTGCTCAATTTGTACGAGAGATTTTCAGTGGAGTCTACGCCAGTGATTTTGGCCTTTGGAATACTAATTTTGGAGAGACAGTGCGTCACCAATATGCCATCGGAGCTCAAAATGTAAAGCTGCTGTTTAATATCGTACCGGAAGCCGCTCAATATCTCGCTAATCGGGATATCGTCAGCATTGCTAAATCAACGGTTTTTAACGATCGCCCTGATGCTTTGTGCGTTTCAGGATTAACAGCAGGAGCTGAAACCGATGTACAAATTCTAAAAAAAGTCAAAGAAGCTTTGCCAGATACCGTCATTTTCGCCAATACCGGTGTCCGGTTGGATAACTTGGAAAAACAACTTGAGTTTGCTGATGGAGCCGTAGTAGGAACTACCTTTAAACAAGATGGGAAATTCGAAAACCATGTCGATGAAGAGCGGGTCAAAACATTCATGAATAGAGTAAAAAAATTTAGAGGAGAGTGATGGTAAAAAACCATCTTCCTGAAGTTTCATTTTCCAGGGCTGCGATGATTTTAATATTTGAATCAGTATCGAGTAACCAGTATAAACAGCTTAACAATTCAACTATTATTTTGATTGGAGGTTTTAATGTATGTCTTCCAGCATCTTGGAGGCAATGATTATTGCATCGTTCACTGGTGGAAATATTCTGAAAAAGTACTTTGAGAAGGAAAATCTTTCTGTCCTTCAAAAATCGGTTTCTTATGATTTAGTAACCAATATCGATATAGAGTCCCAAGAAGAGATCAACTCAATTTTAACCAAGCGATTTCCAGATATTCCTGTAGTTGGAGAAGAGGACAGCATCCAAACCAGAAGGCAATCCCGGGCATTCTATGTCGATCCTCTGGATGGGACTTTTAATTTTGTTCATAAATATCCCTTCTTCTCTGTGTCTTTAGGATACTGGGAAAACAATGAACCGGTAATTGGGGTTGTTTTCGATCCTATTAGACGGGATTTGTTTTATGCCCAAAAAGGGGAGGGTGCCTTCTTAAACGGAGAAAGAATCACCGTCTCCGATCGAACTATCTTAGAAGGAAGCTATTTAGTAACTGGTTTTCCCTATAAAGAAGGGAAACATTCTCGAATTGAAAAGGAAATTCGGTTGGCTATGAAACTTACCGATTTGAGGGTTTTAGGGAGTACGGCCTTAGAGCTCTGTTATGTTGCCTGTGGAATTATAGATGGATATTGGGAATATGACCTTTCCTCCTGGGACTTAGCTGGAGGAGTGTTAATCGCGAAGGAAGCCGGAGCTATAATTACCGACCCAAGCGGCGGAGACTTTGATCTTTATGAGGGAGATATATTAGCAGCTCCGCCGGCTATTCACCAAAAGCTATTAAAAGCGCTAAAACAATGAACAACTGTAGGTTTAAAAAAGCATTGGAGGGAGAAGGAATTATAGCGATGCGTCATCCGGAGCCCTCGCTTAGTGAGTGTTTGAGGATCTCATCTTTAATATTTCTTTGTTTTTAAAATACCCTAAAGGATGAGATTCTCACGTCACACAATACGTTCCTCAGAATGACGGAGTGGGTGGATGAGATTCTCACGTCAACTCCGTTCCTTGCAATGACGAAACAGTAAAAGAATCAAATCTCCCCCTTTTCTAAAGGGGGAGATTTGATTCTGAGAATATATTTTCATTGTCGTCTGATGCTGGTTGTCAGCATGAAGGTCAATTCTGAAAACTAACGGGCATGATAAATCAAGTCCTTACAAAAGATTATAAAATGTAGGGACGCAATTTATTGCACCTAATTAATGTAACGACATGCCATGGCCTGTCGAATTTTGATTTTCACCCTTATCTGGTGCTGCAAAGTAACATGGATATCTATCCTGAAAATACCAAAATGAGTGAAAAATGCTTAAAAAGAAAAAGGCACACCCCCCTTAATCCCCCTTCAATGGGGGAATTAAATGAATATTTTCCCTCCTTGGAGGGGTGCCGCTTTACGGCGGGGTGGGAGCCTTTTGGTTTTTAATGTTTATTTTGAGAAAAGAATTAAGAAATACGATTAAAAGATGAGATCCTCACGGCTTCGGAATACGAAGCCTCAGGATGACTGCTATATTTACACTTGTCACTAGACTGAATAAAAATATTAGACGGTCTTACACAAGCGTCTCACTTAAAGAAAACTTTTCGGACTACTTCGTGAGTGTCGGCTGCATCCATCTTCTTTTGTCCCCTTAACAAGGCGTCTTTATCCACCTCTTGCAGCAAACGATAAAGGTCCAGGGTGTTTCGAGTGCACAGTTCCAAGGCTCGAACTGGATGAATACGGTAGGGGAATATGTCAAAACCGAGATAACCTTGATAACCGGATTTTTCTATATAGTAGAGAAACTCCAGGGTTTCATAGAGGTTGGTGCTCCCGGCTATGAGATCATCATCCCACTCCCGATAGGCATCGTTAAAATGGACATTATAGAGCACCTTTTCTCGGGAGAGTATCGAAACCACTTCACCAGGATTTTCTTTCGCCATCAGAGCATGGCCGAAATCAACCGTCACTCCAATGTTCTTCCGGTTTAAAGCTTTTATAAGATAAAGCGATCGAAAAGCATTTCCCACCAAGAGATACTGTCGTGGTTCTTTGAGTTTGTATTCAAGAGATATCTTCACCTGTGAACCATAATCAGCAATTTCCCCGACCGACTCCATGAGTAAATCCCATTCAATTCCATAATCGACTTGGAAGGGATAATCAAAACCATCCACTCCCAACCAAAGGCCTATTGAATCGCACTCCAACAATCCAGTTAAATCCACCAATTTTTTAGCGGCATCAATGGCTTCACGTCTAAGTTTTTCATCTCGGTGGGTAAGAGCACCCAACTGCCATTTGGGACGAGAGTGAGTGTTGAGATTGATACAGCTCACTTTTAAACCATTATCTTCAAGTAAGGATTTAAAATCTCGGGGGCTTATCTTTTCAAATTCATCATCAAAAAATTCAATCGCCTCAACTTCTGGTACCTTTTTCACCCGTTTTAATCGTTCCTGGATGTTAAGCGGTTCTTCATATCCCTGAGGCAAAAACCGGTCAGACATTCCTCCCATGCACCAGATTCCCACAGAAAGTTTCAGTTTTTTCCCGGCAGCCATTTATGACTCCTTTCTCAGCTCATTGAGCTATTGGTTTTGGAAAAAAGTTATTCAAAAATGCCCACATTAGTTTAGTCGACATTCAATCTTTTTCTTATCTTGTGGGTATATCTTGAACTATAAAAGTTGAGGATCATCACTAAAATCAACATTAAACCCCAAACCACGTTTTTAAAGAAAGGGCTAAAAGATAAAATATTAAAACCACTTTGAAGGATTTGTAAAACAATTATTCCCATAACCAAGCCAGATATGTTTCCATATCCTCCGCTGGGATCGACCCCTCCTAAAACACACACTAAAATAGCTTGAAGGAGATAGGCTGACCCATAACCCGGCCGGATCGAATTAACCCTCGAAATCATGATGATCGATGCCAAACCAGAGCAAAGACCACTTAAAATATAGGTACGAACTAAAATTCCTCGATTATTTATTCCGCTAAAGCGAGCTGCAACCGGATTAGAACCCAGCATATAGAGATTAAAACCAAAAGAGGTTCGGTTCAGGATTAACGACATCAATAGAATGCAAAAAATAAAAATAACCATCGGCATGGGAATGGCAAGGATCGTGCCACTTCCAATAAATAGAAATTTTTCCGGGAATCCCTGAATGCCATATCCTTTGGTTATAACGATGGCAATTCCGGAAAAAATACTCATGGTACCTAAGGTGGCAAGAATTGCCGGTACTTTGATGTAGGCAATGAGCAGTCCATTGATTAAACCGCAAAGCAAGGATATGCCGATTGCTGATACGATTGCTAAAAAAATGATATATGATTCTTCATAGGCCCCCAATTGGGGAAGAGAATACTTGGTTAATATCAGCGCCGCACCCACACCGGCAAGATTAGCGGTTGATATAATTGATAAATCGATACCACCGGTCAGCATAGCCAACATGATGGCAATGGCTAGTAACCCAAACTCCGGTATTTGGCTGGCTATGGACTGGAAATTACTTAAAGTTAAAAATTTACCGGGAAGAAAAATTGACATAATAATAAAAGCGCCCAGCATCATGACAAATAAAATCGTGGTTCTGGAATGCTTCAAATATTGATTAAACAAGATTTGCCCTCCAACCTAAATTTTTAATGAGAATCATCAAATCATCATGTTCTTTCGGATCTGATAAGAACTCAAGCTGACGCTTATGGCTACAATAATTCCAGTGAAAAATTCCTGCCAGAAAGAAGAGAGACCGATCAAAATAAGACTATTATTCAACAACGTTATCATAACTACTCCTAATATGGTGCCAATGACCGTACCCGATCCCCCAGTTATCCTAGTTCCACCCAATACCACCGGCGCTATAACACTCAGCTCGGTACCTACTAAATAAGTCGGATTGCTATAGCGAATCAGCGAAACATGAAGAACACCGGCTATTCCGGCTAGTATTCCAACATAACAGTAAATAAAAAATTGAATGTTGAAAACATTCATACCGGATCGTTTAGCTGCCTCCATGTCGCCGCCTATGGCATATATTCCTCTTCCTAACTGAGTGTAGGTAAGGATAAACCAGGTGAGAAGAGCAACAGCTATGAAAATCACGGTAAATATTGATAAACCAAAACTCCCTCCCTCAGGCTTAACCACAGTGAACACATTGGTGGCGCCAAACTTTTTAAAACAGTCCGGTAACTGTGCCGAATTAACCGCTTTGGTTCCAACCACAGTGAGCAGAATTCCATGAAAAACATTTAAGGTCCCCAGGGTAGCAATAAAGGTTGGAATTCTAAAGTAAGAAATGATTAGGCCATTTATTGCCCCTAAGCTTAACCCGACTAAACAGGAAATTAAAAAAGCAAAATAGATATTATCCACTCCACTGGCTATCAAAACGTTGGCTGCAATGTACTGGCCGGATATGGCGATTGCAGTAAAGGACATATCAATGCCACCAGAGAGGAGAACGACAAAAACTCCAATTGCCAAGATACCCAAGCTTGCACTACTTTTTCCCAGATCAAGTAAATTTTCAAAAGATAAAAAAGAGGGATTCAAAGATGTAACCAAAATAGAGTAAGCAACAATAATTAAAGACAAATACGCTTCGTTTTGATTAAATAATTTCTGGATTTGACTTCTACTAATCGTTCCAGTCATGGTCTTTATCCTTCACTATTTTTTGAATTACTCGACACTAAATCGAATAACTTATCCTCAGTTATATCAACAGTGTTTACTTCTCTTACAATTCTTCCATCGGCCATTACCAGTATCCGATTACAGTTACGCACTATTTCGGGAACTTCATCGGAAATCATGATAACTCCAATACCTTTTTGAGCTAACTGCCGAATCAAATTATGGATATTACTTTTAGAATTGACATCAATTCCAACGGTAGGGCTGTCTAAGATAAATACCTTGGGATTGGTGGCCAACCACTTGGCTATGACTACCCGTTGCTGATTCCCGCCGGAAAGCGCCTGAACTGCTATTTCTAAAGAGGGAACATTGACATTCAATTCATCGATCCAGGTTTTGGCATATTCATATTTCTTGCTGTAATTGAGAAGTTTAGATTTAGTCAATAGTTTTTTCAAATTGGTGACGACTACATTATTTTGGATCGACTGTTTTAAAAACAAACCTTGATTAAGCCGGTCTTCTGGCAAATAACATAAACCCAAACTGATTGCCTTCCGGGGAGAGTTAATTTTTACTGGCTCTCCATTCATATATATTGATCCAGAATCAGGTTTATTCAAGCCAAATAAGGACAACGCTACTTCAGTTCTTCCTGAACCCAGCGATCCAATCATCCCGATTATTTCACCTGGCCTTAGCTTAAAGCTAATATCTTCAAATTGACTTTTCTTAGAAAGGTCTTTTATTTCCAATAGGGTTTTTTGATCTGCTCCTTCTTGATAGTTGAAAACCGAATGATCGATTTTTTTACCACTCATATAAAAAGAAAGGGAATCGTAATCTAATTCACCAGCGTTATAATCACCAACTTTTTTCCCATCTCTTAAAACCGTCACTTTTTCAGCAATTTGCAAAACTTCACTCAACTTGTGACTCACAAATAGTGTAGAAATTCCACTTTCTTTCAAATCTAAAATGACTGATAGGAGTTTATCAATTTCTTTCTTAGTGATAGCTGTAGTCGGTTCGTCCATGATGATGAGTTTGGCATTTCGTAGCAGGGCACGGCAGATGGCTACCAGCTGTTTATTGGCAATAGAAATATTTTCAACCTTTTCCTTTAGATCAAGTTCTTTTTTTATGGTCAATAAAACATTCGAAGCAATACTCTTGACTTCTTTCCAATTAATAATTTTCTTTTTTTCTTCAATCAGCTGATTAAGAGAAATGTTTTCGGCTACCGAAAGGTTGGGAAACAAGGATAAATCCTGATATATAACTTGAATCCCTTCATTGATTGAATCGATTGGTCTAAGATTTTTATAACTTTTCCCCTGGATAACTATTTCGCCACCATCTGGCTTAACCACTCCAGCTATAATTTTAATGAGAGTAGATTTGCCAGAACCATTTTCCCCGACCAAACAATGTACTTCGCCCTGACCGATTGACATACTGACATTATCTAAGGCTTGTACTCCGGCATATAACTTACTTACATTTTGAATTCTTAAAAAATCTTCAGCCATGGTATCCCTTCTAAAATAAGTGAGCTGGGAAGATAGTTCTTATTACCCAACTCACTTATTTTATCGTGTTCATTTTTGAAACTATGGTTTGACAAGGTCTTTTTTAAGGACACATAAAAGAAAAGGCAATTTCTATTAATAATTATTGATTATAAGTCGTAATCATCAACGTTTTCGGCAGTAACGTCATGCCAGGCCTGGCCATAAATCACTGGGAAGCCATGTTGATTATTTCGAATAGTGATACTTTCATAACCAGGTTTCCCTAAATCCATGCCTTCTTTGATTTCATTCCCTTTGAGAACTTCCCAAGCTACCTTGCAGGAGACATACCCAGCATCGGCTGGAATCCAGAAATGGATTGACTTGGCAGCTCCGTTCTTCAGGTAGTCATAGGCAACCGAGGGGAGGCAGGTTCCATAGGCTCCGACTTTGCCAATGAGACCTTTTTCTTCGATGGCTAATGCTGCTCCAGGTACAGTGCTCATGGCGCTTCCCATAACACCTTTAAGATTTGGATAGGTCCTTAACAATTCCAAGGTTTTTTCATAGGCAATTTGTTGGTTTTCCTGTTCTTCGATCCGATCGGTTACCAATTTCATGTTCGGATATTTTTCCTGTTGTTGGGCGATTTCAGCATCAACCCATTCATTATGGGTGGTTGAAGTAAGGTGGCCAACAAAACAAGCATATTCTCCTTCTAAATTCAAATCTTCTGCCATAACATCCATCATATGTCTTCCATAGGCATCGTTATCGAAGGCTTCAATATCAAAGGTTACCTGTTTTTGGTTGGAGGCTTCGTGGGTAAAAGTAAGGATTCCGGCATCATTAGCTTTTTTAAATACTGGCTCTAATGCAACCGGATCATTCGGTACGACGATAATGGCATCAACTTTTTTAGCGATGAGGTCTTCAATAAGGGCAATCTGAGAAGCTGGGTCAGCAGTGGCAGCACCAATTTGATAGGCGTTTACGCCGGTTTCCTTGGCAAATTCTTCTACGCCCAATCTCATGTTATCAAACCAAGCAACACCTTCAAGTTTGACAACCATAACAATTTCAAAATCAGTATCTTCAGCTTCGGCAACGACAAATAGGGAAAAGGTTAACAATAATACAGTAGAAAGAAACAATAAAAATTTAAATCTTTTCATTTTCATCCTCCCTAGAAAGTTATGAAAAATATTTTGTTACTGTATTTGCAAGAAAATTCCAAAAAGTTTTCGGATAGATACGTACTAAATAATTTCCTCTCTCACCTCCATTCTCAGGATTGAGGTGTCCTGGCTAAAATTACAAAAAGTACCTCCTTTCTCCTAAGTAAGCTTATAATTTTTTAAAGAATACCTATAAAAATAAATAACCAAAACTCAACCTCATTTTATCCCAATTCAATTTTTAAAGTCAATTTTTCTTAAGGAAATTTGGCCAAAACGTTTTAAACCCGAACGAAACTTATATAATTTTTTCATTTATTTAGAATAAATAGAAGTATCATGATAAAATTGAATAAGAAAGGGGATATTGACGTGTCAAAATTTAAATTTTCAGTTGGTCCCTGGAATGTTCATGAGGGAGCAGATGCCTTTGGCCCACCAGTAAGAGAAAGCATTCCGTTAAATGAAAAGATCAAGAAATTTAAAGAAATTGGTTTTGATGCAGTACAGTTTCATGATGATGACGTCGTTCCAGAGATGAACGATCTTTCCGATGCAGCCATTAAACAAAAAGCAAAAGAAGTCAAAAAATTATTAGAGGACAACGGATTAGAAGCCGAATTTGTCGCGCCCCGGCTGTGGATGGATCCCAGAACAATTGATGGGGGTTTCACTTCAAACCATCCTAAAGATCGAGAATTTGCTCTATGGAGAGCACTGAGATCGGTAGATATTGCCAATGAACTAGGATGCAACAAACTGGTTCTTTGGTTAGCCCGAGAAGGCACCCTTTGTTATGAAAGCAAAGACCCGATTCTTTCAGTGAATCGAATTGTTGAAGCTATAAACAAGATGCTCGAGTATGATAAGAATATTCGAGTACTCATTGAAACCAAGCCAAACGAGCCAATAGATAGAAGTTTTTGTCCAACTATTGGCCATGCGATTGCTTTATCATATAAAACCATTGACCCCGATCGAGTCGGCGCTCTTTTAGAAAGTGCTCATGCCATCTTAGCGGGTCTCGACCCAGCCAATGAGATTGCCTTTGGACTTGCCAACAAAAAGCTTTGGAGTGTTCATCTCAACGATCAAAATGGTATCAAGTATGATCAGGACAAAACCTTCGGTGTAGAAAACTTAAGACAGGCATTTAATCAGATAAAAATTTTAGTCGAAAATAACTATGGTAGGAATGGAGAGTATGTTGGTCTCGATGTAAAAGCCATGAGAACCCAAAAAATCGAAGATATTTACCGTCACCTTTACAATAGTCTTAAAATTGCTATAATCCTCGAAGACAAAGCCAACAAATTCGATTATACTTTCCAAAAGAAATGCGTTGAGGAGAGAAACTACGAAGCACTGGAAATGTATGTCCTTGAACTGATTATGAAAGGGTAAATAACGGTTCTGGTTATATATGATACAGATTAAATCGGTTCCCCCCTCATTTTTTTCCTCTCTCGTGATGGGAAAGAAAAAAAGAGAAAGGGAGGAGGCGAGGAAGAGGATCAATATAAATTTATTGCCGGAATTTTTAATTTTTTCTAATTCTTTGAGAAAGGAGGCTGTTTTTTGGTATTAAAGGAGTTTTTGTGTTTATGAATTTGTAAGAATTTAAAAAATGAAGGAGGGTTACAATAAGTGAAAAAATTGACGATAGTTTTTGTCTTATTGTTTTTGTTGATATCGATTTCAATAGTATGGGCTCAAGAAGAAAAGATTAATATTGTTCATTACCACTGGACCCAGCCTCCTTATGATGAAATTAATGCTCGTGCTGCAAAAACCTTTATGGAAAAATACCCCAATGTCAACATAGAAATCATTTTTATAGCCGATCCTGATATGCCTACCAAAGTCAGAACCGCGGCCCTTGGGGGAGGAGGAATGGACACTTTCGCCATGCCCAACATGCAATCAGCCTGGTTCATGGCTAATGGTATATGTGCAGAAATAATGCCTTCGGCGTTTGGTAAAGAGACCATAGAAGAAGTTCTGGAGATGTGGCAAGAAGGCTCATTACAAAAAACCGGAGGTTTTTACAACGGGAAATATTATGGCATTCCTTTTGAAATGAGTAGTTATGTGGCATGGATTAATACTGGCCACATGAAAGAAGCTGGTTTAGATCCAGTCGCCAACTTACCCAAAACCTGGAAAGAGTTTGTCGATACCTGCAGTAAGATGACGGTTCGTCAAAATGATGTCATAGTCAGAAACGGTTTTGCCATCAATCTGAAAGCTTCAGTATTTCCATTTTTAGTTCTCCATAGCTTTATGGAGCAAAAAGGCTTAGATTGGCCAACCGAACAAGGATTAAAGGACAGTTTGGATACACCAGAAGCTCTTGAGGCTTTAACAACTTTCACCAATTTTGCCACCAAAGATGGAATATTCAATCCCGGTCTCTTTGATGATGAAAGAGAAGGGTTTGGAAATGGTCTTTGCAGTAGCTTCCTTACCGGTGGAAGCTGGTATTGGGGTGTCCTCGACAGTTATTCGGTAGCCCGAGAAGATGTGGCACCGATACCCTATCCTCGTTTTGAAGGTGGAAAAGATATCGGTGGACCGGTTTATGGGTACTGTGTATTTGTAGCCGAGCAGAGCAAAAATAAAGAATGGGCTTGGAAATGGCTTGACCATCTTGCCAGCCAACCGGAAGCTTTCATAGAACATGGGTATTTCCAGCCCAGAAATTCTTTGGATCCAGCACTTGCGGATAAATACATACTGAATAATGACGTTTTTGATGCCGAGAGACGGAATGGCGCCGCTCTTCTTGCTTCTCCAAAATTTAGTGAAACTCAAGATGCCGTTGGAGAAGCCATACGTCGGGTTGTCTTCGGAGGAATGTCCAACGAAGAATCTATGAACGCCCTGAAGGAAGAATTAAGCGATATTCTTGAATAAGCCTGATGAAGGTTTCTCCAAAAATTTCTAAACAATAATAACTGAGGAGGGCATGGAAGTCCCATGAAGAAGAAAAGCATTGGAATTCAAAAAGCTACTTACTATAATCGGTTACAAAAACAAGGGTATATTTTTATTCTTCCAACCCTCCTGCTTTTCTCATTATTTCTTATTTATCCTATGTTAGATGCCTTTCGCCTATCGCTTTACGAATGGAATTTTGCCGGATCACCACTCTATATTGGGCTAAAAAACTTTATTAAGTTATTCACCACTAAAAGATTTTGGAGTTCCTATTCAGTCACCCTCCAATTCACCTTCCTTAGTGTCTTTCTTCTCATGTTTATATCCTTTTGGCTTTCTTTGGCTTTCACCAGCAAGTTGTGCTGGTTCAAACAATTATATCAATCGATGGTTTTCCTCCCGGTTATCCTGCCCATGGTTGCAATAGCTGTAGTTTGGAAATTTATGTTCCAAAGTACCGGATTGTTGTCGGTAGTTTTTCTGGATATATTTGGATGGAACATTCCCTGGCTTACATCAACCAAGGTAGCCCCCTATACTATGGTTTTGGTGAACGTTTGGAAATTCACCGGTTATTATATGGTCATGTTTATCGCTGGATTATTAAATATTCCTGATGTTTACCATGAGGCAGCGAAAATCGATGGAGCTGGTTTTTGGAGACGATTAGTACACATCACTCTGCCTCTTTTAAAAAATACTATAATTTTGGTTTTTGTATCCTGTGCCATATTTTCTTTCGGAACTTTTGCTTTGCAATATGTTATGACCGGCGGAGGACCAAGCCGATCTACCGAAGTCCTTACGCTTTTAATTTATAAAGAAGCTTTTGAATATACTAAGTTTGGTTATTCAGCGGCTATCTCGGTAATGTTTTTCTTGACTTTGTTTATCTTTTCAATCATTCAGCTGAAAATCTTTAGCTCAGAAGCTGAGGTCTAATGATCTAAGATTTGTAGGAGGGAGTGATAGGGTTGCATATTTCGAACCGTGGCAAATTAAAGATAGCTGCGTTGGTCTTAAATTTGGTTTTACTCATTATTGGAATTATCTATCTCATTCCTTTTATTTGGATGGTTTTATCCTCATTTAAGCTTAATGCCGATGTTTTATCGATTCCGATAAAAATACTACCCCGAACCTGGAATTTCCAAAGTTATCCTAACGCCTTGAATTACGCAGGGTATAATTTCCCCAGGTATTTTTTCAATAGTTTTGTCGTTTTGGTCTTTGCCGTCTTATTATGTTTATTTTTATCAGCCACAGCTGGATATGGTTTTGCCAAATACAAGTTTAAAAAGAATAAACTTCTTTTTGTTGTTGTCATGTCGACTCTGATGATTCCTTTTGAGGCGATTGTGATACCCTTGTTCCTCCTGATAACCAGGCTCAATTTACAAGATAACTACTTAGCTCTGATCATTCCCGGAGGTCTTACTGCTTTTGGCGTATTTCTAATGAGGCAGTTTTTTTATTCGATTCCCGATGAAATCATTGAAGCGGCAAGAATTGATGGAGCAACAGAGTGGCAGATATTTTGTCGAGTGTCAATGCCCTTGGCGAAAACTGCGGTTCTCTCTTTAGCTATTCTTCACGGACAATGGGTATGGAACCTTTTACTGTGGCCTTTAATTGTCATGTCAAAACCTGACATGCGAACTCTCCCCCAGGGAATCTCACTCTTCAGCGGAGTTTATTTTACTCCTTATCCTGAGCAATTAGCCATTAGCGTACTGGCTTGTTTGCCAACTTTAATTTTGTTTATTTTCCTGTCGAGGAATTTCATGGAAGGAGTTGCTTTAACCGGATTAAAGACCTAAGTTTTGAATTGAATAAATTTCTTATAACTTTAGACTGGAGGAATTTCAATGAACAAGAATGATCGGGAAATTCGATTTGAACTTCTTAGACCAGGGCAGTTAATACAAGAAAGAGAAAGATGTCCATTAATTTTTGTACCAATTGCACCCTTGGAGTACCACGGTCCCCATTTACCGGTAGGCATGGACCCAATAAATGCAACCTTTTCCGCTTTAGAAACCTGTAGAAGATTAGGGAAGGGAGTGGTGTATCCCACCATTCATTGTGGAACCGAAAGAGAACGGCCGGCGTGGATGCTGGAAAGTCTTGGTTTTAAGGCAACTGACTGGGTAGTAGGGATGGATTTCCCAACTGCTTTATGGAAAAGCCATTACTCCAAAGAACACCTTTTTGGACTTATTCTAGCCAATGAAATACAGTTTTTGGTTGACCATGATTACAAGGTGATAGTCATTGTAAACGGACATGGGGCAGTCAATCACCAGGAAACCATCGACCGAATTGCTAAAGATATTTCTCATACAACCGATGCTTTAGTGGTATGGAATTTAACCATTCCCGATGAAGTTCTCAAGGATGGTTTAGCCGGTCATGCTGATATCTATGAAACCTCAATGATGTTATATTATCAAAAGTTTTTTGGTTCAGATTCTATTGTGGATTTCTCGGCTATACCGGATAAAAGCGTACCAATTCATTATCCTGACTTTTCAATAGTAGATGGTGCAGGATTTAGCAAGGAACCCGATCCGGAAAAAATAGTCAGAACCGACCCCAGAAACGCGAACGAAGCTTTGGGCAAAGAACTCCACGAAAAAATTGTCGGGGATTTCTTAAATCTTACCAAAGCTGCCTTGAAGAAAAAAGGATTTCTATAAAGAAGCGTTCATTCAGGGATCGAGTCAAAGGTCAAGGGAACAGCTGCAAACAGAGGCAATAAAAAGAACAGCCACCTTCAAGCGTAAGCGCTGGTTGTGGCTGTTCTTTTTATTCAAACTCTGAAAATTTAAAGACTCTTTCACAGTGTATCGCCAACGATTAGAGTTGCGTAACTATAATATCATTTAATGGTTGGACATATTTTCTTCTAAAGATAAATCGAGAGAAAAATAACAATTAATAAATTATAAACAATCGGCTGAGGCTCACCAAAAGATTCTTAAATTCTTTTTCAATATTCTTTTAATTTTCTGATTTAACCAATTGGTTTTTCATTAGAACCAGTTAGAGAAATTTGATGATATTAAATTGTTCAATATATTCCCCCATTGAGGGGGGATTCAGGGGGGTGTGCCTTTCAAATTTTATTAATTACTTTTCATTTACTCTGGTATTTTCAGGATAGACCCTCATGTTGCTTTCGCAGCACCAGATGAGGATGGAAACAAAGATTCGACATGCCATGGCAGGTCGCTATATTAATTAAAGAATGGGCACAATGCATTGTGCCCCTACAATTTTTTAATCTTTTGTAGGGGCTTGATTTATCATGCCCGTGGGTTTTCAGGATAGCAACCTTTCATCTTTCTATTTTATATTAAGATTCTCAGCTTTTATGATAAAATTGATTCGTTTTTTCTTGTTCATTAGCCCAATTAATAAATTTCAAAGCTGGATTTAGACTATTATCCTTTCTAGTTAGAGGAGGAGGGTCAAAATGCAAGATACCAAATTGCTGGGAGCATGTGGCTTGTATTGCGGAGCTTGTTATCACTATCTGGCTTTTTTACCGGGAAACGAACACCTTTTGGAAAAGTACCGCCAACGAGGACGTGAATTGGAAAAGTGTGATGGATGCCGGTCAACTGCTAATACCGAACATTGTGCTCAATGCACCTTAAAAAGCTGTGCTAACTTACAAGGTGTTCTCCATTGTGGTCTTTGTCCCAGTTATCCATGTGAAGAACTAAAGAAATTCCAGCATGATGGACGGCTTCACCATATAGTGGTTTTGGATAATATTGAACACCTCAAAAAAATTGAACCGGAAAAATGGTTGCTGGAGCAATCACACCGATGGCAATGCCGGTGTGGAAGACGGTTCAGTTGGTATGATGAAAATTGCTTTGATTGCAGTTCGCCTTTGCCTTCCTACGGTTTCAGAAAATTCTCATAAGAAAAGTTGCCAAAATCAGCAAATATGACCAAGTTTAATAAGTCTATAATGAAATTTTACCCGCAATGACATCTAATTGTTCTTAAGCAACGGGGTTTTAGCCAATAAACCTAGTTTTTTTCTTATTTTGAGCAGATTGGAAGCGGTCCAAGATTTTTTAATATTGAATTGTTTTATCAAACACCCTGCTTGTTTAATGGCATTGCCAATCCTTCGAAAATTTTCCTTAGATATTCCTGTTTTATATCTTTTTGTAATTATTTATAATTAAGAGAATTATCTTCAGGAAGGAAGGAAGGCAGAAGGTGCGCGAGTACGCCATAGAAATAGAAAACCTTAAAAAATCCTTTAAACAATTAGCTGTACTCAAAGGAGTCAACTTAACCGTCAAACCAGGTGAGGTATTAACTTTACTGGGTCCCAACGGTGCTGGAAAAACAACAATTATCCGCATCTTAAGCACGTTATTGAAACCGGATAGCGGGAAGGTCGTCGTTAACGGTTATAATCTCAAAACCCAATCCCAGGAAATCCGTCAAAGCATTGGTCTTACTGGTCAATATACAGCTGTTGATGAATATCTCACCGGATTTGAAAACCTTGAAATGATGGGAAGACTCTACCATTTGAGCCGATCGGAAATAAAACAACGGGTTCCAAAATTGTTGGAACAGTTTGACCTTATTGAAGCAGCTCATCGGCCAGTAAAAACTTATTCAGGGGGGATGCGCCGTAAACTTGACTTAGCTGCTGGTTTAATTGCATCTCCTCCCATCGTTTTTTTAGATGAACCGACCAGTTCCCTTGATCCCCGCAGCCGTCTTGCTGTTTGGGAAACTATAAAAAAGTTAGTATCTAAAGGAATAACGGTTTTTTTAACTACCCAGCATTTGGAAGAAGCCGACACTTTAGCTGATCGAGTGGCGGTGATCAATGGTGGCCGTATTATCGCCGACGATACTCCGGAACGTTTAAAAAATCTAGTTGGAAAAGAGCGCTTGGAATTGGTTTTTAAAACATCCGAGGATTTTGCCCGAGCATTGATCATCATCAAAGGAAGCGAGCTGTACCATGACCAAAAAGCCAATTCAGTGAGTTTAGCTGTGGAAAGAGGAGTAATTGATATTCAAGAAATCTTGAATCGAATGGAGAAAGCTGGGATTCAGGTTGAGACTCTAACTCTTCGCAAACCAACTTTGGATGATGTCTTTATGCATTTTACCGGCCGTAAAGCTGAAGAAGGGGAGGGATTGAAGGCATGAAAAGTCAATCTCTCTATCAGAAAGCTTGCTGGTTAGCTAATGATATACAAGTACTTTTTATTCGCAGTCTCAAACATATCTATAAGAATTATGACCAATTGCTGGGCTTGACTATTCAACCGATCATGTTTATGCTCCTCTTCCGATATGTCCTGGGTGGTGCTATTTTGGTTGAAGAGGGGACCTATATTAACTTTCTGATGGCAGGCATTCTTGTTCAGGGAGTAGCATTTGGTTCTTTAACCACTTCATATAGCATTGCGATGGACCTCCAGCGAGGCATTATCGACCGCCTGAAAACGCTCCCCATTGCCAGCTGGGCGGTAATGATGGGGCACGTAGCCGGTGACCTGGTCCGTAATACCTTACAAGCAGTCATCATCATAATCATGGGATTATTGGTTGGTTTTCATCCCCAAGCCAATTTAACCGAGTGGTTGATTATTACTCTTTTGGTGTTTCTCTTTACCTTGGCTGTTTCCTGGATGGCTGCAATTATGGGTTTAGCAGCAAAAACTCTGGAATCGGTTTCCTGGATAGGTTTTCTGGTCATGTTTCCTCTAACCTTTGCCAGTGCTGCCTTTGTCCCGACCAAAACCATGCCTGCTGTACTTCGAACTTTTGCCGAGAATCAACCAGTCACCCACATCGTGGAAGCTATACGCGCTCTGACAATGGGAAAATCATCGGATCATCATCTTTGGTTCGCCCTGGTATGGTGCGTGGCAATCATTATTATTTCAATTCCTGTTGCAGCCTACTTATTCAGAAGACATGGAGGGAAGTAGTTCAAGGGAGAAGGAGTTTTTTGATCGGTCATCCTGAGCCCTCGCTTTTTGAGGTCGTGGCAATCTCATCAACCCAATCCGTCATTGCGAGACCTCGTTTTGTGAGGGCGTAAGGATCTCATCTGACACCACCAGCGTCATCCTGAGCGGTGCTTTCCCGCGTGAGGATCTCATCTTTTAATGCTGTTGAACTGGGGAATCGTG
>MWBQ01000103.1 GCA_002069605.1 Candidatus Atribacteria bacterium ADurb.Bin276 | reverse complement strand
AAGATCTCATCTGATGCCGCCGGCGTCATCCTGAGGCTTCGCATTCAGAAGCCGTGAGGATCTCATCTTTTAATTTTTTCTTTTATCCTTTATTTCTTTTTCATTCTCCCCAATCACCCCCTCAGCCTTTATCGTGCCCGATTAATGTAGCGACATACCATGGTATGTCGAATTCTGGGCTTTCATCCTTACCTGGTACCACGAAATTGGCATTAGGGTCTTTCCTGAAAATACCATCTTTAAATTCCCCCATTGAGGGGGGATTAATGGGGGTGTGCTTTTAATCGGTCATCCTGAGCCCTCGCTTTTTGAGGGCGTGAGGATCTCATCTTTTAGTTTTCTTTCCTCGCCCCCTCAGCCTTTATCGTGCCCGATTAATGTAGCGATATGCCATTGCATGTCGAATTCTGAGCTTTCATCCTCGTTTGATACAACAAAAGCAGTTTTGACCAAAAAACTAAAAACTGGTACAATCTATACCGTCTAGACGGTATAGATTGTAAAGGAAATCAGACATGAATTCAGAAATTAATTTGAAGGATAAAATTTTACAAGCAGCTTGCAAACTCATTGAAGAACAAGGCATGACGCATTTTACCTTAGAAAACATTGCCCAGCGTGCACACGTAAGTAAGGGTGGACTTTTATATCATTTTCCATCCAAAGAGATTCTGGTCCAAGCTATGGTAGAAATATTTCTTAAAGAACTAAAAAGTTCTTTAAGAAAAGATTTTTTATTGAGTAGTCAAGAAAATGATAGAACTATTCAACCAATCAATTGGTTAAAAAACTATATCCACATCTGTTTTAACCAAAAAATTTACTTAAATCAATACAAATATGCTATATTGGCAGCCTTAACAATGGATCCAAAATTCTTACTTCCGGTTCGGAAGTTTATCAAAGAGTCCCAAGAAGAGATGCTATCTTTGGATTTTCCAACTATTGCTACCATGATTCGCTTAACCTGTGAAGGTTTATGGCTCTCTGAACTATTCGGTTTTCAGATGGTTGACGATAGAACTCGAATAAATATAAAACAAAAACTTTTAGATTTATTAGATGACTATGAACTTCATGCAAAACCACTCGACTTTTTTGATTAAAATAAACGATATAATAAGCATATAAAAGGGAGATATAGTATGAAAATCTTGCTAGTCAATCCACCCTCACCAGGCATTTATAATTCCGTGGGTCTTAAACTTCCCCCTCTTGGATTAGGGTACTTAGCTTCAGTTTTACAAAAAAACCATCATCAGGTTAAAATCCTTGATTTACAAGTTGAAAAAAAGTCCAGCTTGGAACAAGAACTTGCCAACTGCGATTTGGTGGGGATTACCTGTGAGAGCAATAAAATTTTTAAAGCTCTTGATATCGCAACCAAAGCTAAGCAAAAGGGTTGCATAACCGTCATGGGTGGTTATCATGCCACCTTCAGAGATAAAGAAATCCTTTCTTTGGGAATGGTTGATTATATTGTTAAGGGTGAAGGAGAATACACCTTTTCCCGCCTTGTGCAAAATCTCGAAGATAAAAAAGATATTTATAACCTCCCAGGTATATCCTACCGGAAGGATAATGTCATATATGAAGCATCTATTCCCCAACCACCTGAAAATTTAGATGATATTCCCTTCCCTTCAAGAGACCTTCTTCCCTTAGGGAAATATTGGATGACTCAAATTGAGGGAGAACCGTTAATGAATATAGTAACCAGCCGAGGGTGCCCATTTGCTTGTTCTTTTTGCGCATCATCCAATTTTGCAGGAACCCGATGGAGGACCCGTTCCATTGAAAATATTATGGCGGAATTAGAGCATCTTTATTACGATTACGGATACCGTGGCTTTGCTTTTATGGATGATAATTTTACCTTGCAGCCTGAACGTGTTGAGCTGTTGACCGAAAAAATCCAAAAAAATCGGATGAATATTAATTGGTGGTGCTTTTCACGTGTGGACACCATCATGAGTAATGTTTCTCTCATTAAAAAAATGGCCTCAGCCGGTCTGAAAATGGTCTTTTTGGGTTTGGAAAGTGCCGATCCTCAATCGTTGAAAGATTATGGAAAAAAAATTACGACTGAGATTTCAGAAAAAGCCATCAAAGTCCTTCATTCTAATGGAATTAAGGTCCTTGGTTCGTTTATTCTTGGAAACATCCATGATACTCAGGAAACTATCACGAAAACAATTGAATATGCCAAAAAATTGAATATTGATATCGCTCAATTTTCAGCTCTCACTCCTTTTCCCGGAACGAAGTTTTTTCAAAAAATGGTGAAGGAAAACCGAATTTTTACTTGGGATTGGAAACTTTTCGATGGTGCTCATTCGGTCATCACTGGTGATTATCTAAAACCCCGAGAAATCCAGAAAATGATTCTTTCTGCTTATGTCGACTTTTATCGGCAAGGAAAACAAATTTCAAATGTTTGGGGTTTTATCCGGAAGTTTGTTAATACCCATGTTCCTTTCATAAATATTTACAAAGAATCCTACTATCAACGCAGAAGAGCGCCATTGTTAACCAAGAAACCAAATATCCTACAACAACAAAGAACCTTTTCATAAAGAAAGCTAAGTAATTGAATGTGTTCAAGGTTCATTTTCTTGTTTTCATCCTGGTTTCGTTTAAAAATAACCAGCATTTTTGTTTTAATCAATCAAGTTATAATTAAATAGATCTTTGTGTTGCTTTGATAGTATCAGTTGAGGATAAAAATACCTATCTAAAACCGTCATTGCTAAGAGTCCAACTGTTCTTTGGTTGGACGACGTGGCAATCTCATTCCTAAAAACAGTGAGCCGTGAGCAGTGAATCGTGAGCCGAATAAAAGAAAAAGATGAGATCCTCACGCGGGAAAGCACCGCTCAGGATGACATATCACTATATTTCCTTCTCCCACAGAGGGACATGGGAAATGAATCTCCCCCTTTAACAAAGGGGGTTGGGGGGATTTGAATTTTTTACTGCTTTGAATAATTCCCCCATTGAGGGGGGATTCAGGGGGGTGTGCCTTTCAAATTTTTTTAATCACTTTTCTCTTATTCCGGTACTTTCAGGATAGTAGGTCAAATAATTATTTCAGGAGGGATGAATTTGAACTCAAGAGAAAGAGTAATGCGTTCGCTCAATAAAGAAGTTCCCGATCGTATCCCGATGGACTTGGGTACTACCAATTGCACCACCTTAACCAAAAAAGCCTACGAAAACTTAAAAAAGTTTTTAGGGATTGAAAAAGAAACTCGTTTTATGATGGAAAATTTCCAAGTAGTTTTTGTCGATGAAGAAGTACTTCAGATTTTGAACATTGATACTCGTGGCATTCATCCTCAACCAATATTCCAAAAAGAAATAATTAATAACAACTCCTACCGGAATGAGTTTGGCATCACCTTTCGCATGCCTCAAGAAGGTCTTTATTATGACATGGTTCAACATCCTTTAGCAGGTAAAAGCTTGGAAGAACTCAAAGAATATCCTTGGCCAAACCCAGAAAATAGTATGAACCTAAAAGGTTTACAAGAAAATGCCAAAAAATTGCACGATAAAGGAGAATTTTGTTTAGTTGGTGACATGATTGATACTGGAATTTTCGAGCCATGTTGGTACTTACGAGGATTCGAAAACTATCTTATGGATTTAGTAATAGACCCAGATTTTGCGACGTCACTAATAGAAGGAATGTATCATTACCAATTACAAAGGTACTC
>MWBQ01000102.1 GCA_002069605.1 Candidatus Atribacteria bacterium ADurb.Bin276 | reverse complement strand
GCATCGATTAAAAACTTAATTATATTATAAATCCATCATTTTGAAGAACGTATTCTGCGACGTGGTAATCTCATTGAACCAACCGGTCATACTGAGAAGTCCGATATACTTTCTGGACGATGTAAGAATCCCATTCTTTCTATTTCCACAACTCCACAAATGATAAAAGATGAGATCCTCGCGCGGAAAAACACCGCTCAGGATGACGAATTAAAGGCACCCTCCCCGTCACGTTGTGACACCCCTCCGAGGAGGGGAATTGTTAAATTTATTCCCCCATTGAGGGGGGATTCAAGGGGGGTGTGCCTTTTTTATTTTACTTTTTTCATAATCTTAAAAAGATAAAATCCTCGTGGCTTCATAATACAAAGCTTCAGGATAATGACATATTTTAATTCTTTGGTAAGGGCTTGATTATATCCAAAATACTATACCAAAAAAACTCCAATTTTTAAAAGATGTTCCCCAAAGAAAAACAATTGAGTAAGATCAGATATTCTATTTGATTTTTTTTGTAGAAAAATCCCTTAAATATTTCAAATAATTCCTAAAATTTTCTTTCACTTCGTTCAGGCTATCGCCACCAAATTTTTCCCGGACCACTGAGGCAAGAACCCAGGCCACCATTGCTTCACCCACTACCAATCCACGTGGAACAGCACAAATATCTGATCGTTCATACCTAGCCACCACATTGGATTTTTCAATAATATCAACCGATGGCAATCCCTTTTGTAGGGTTGGTATGGGTTTCATAGCACATCTTACTACAATTGGTTCGCCGGTGGAAACTCCACCCTCAACTCCTCCTGCCCGATTGGTAGAACGAAAAAAGGAAAATGGTTCTCGGTCTTGATCATAATAAATCGCGTCATGAGCTTCACTCCCAAAAAGTTGGGCTGATAAAAAGCCATCCCCAATTTCAACGCCTTTCACCGAAGGAACGCTCATCAATCCTGCTGCTAATTGGGCATCCAATCTTTTAGCAGCTGAGGTATAATCACCTAATCCGGGAATCATTCCAAAAGCCACCACGACAAAAGTTCCACCCAATGAATCGCCTTTTTCCCGAGCTTGATCAATAACCTTCATCATTTTCTTTTCAGATTGTTGGTCAAAGGTCGCAAGTGTGGAGTTGAGAGCCGCTTTGATTTTTTCTTCAAGAGTCATTTCGGTATCGGCGACAATTCCTCCGATGCTTTCCACATAACCCCCTACCCCTATACCCAGTTGATTTAAAAACATCTTGGCAAAACTTCCTGCAACACAACGACCAACCGTTTCTCGAGCACTAGCCCGTTCAATAACGTTTCTTATATCGGTAAATTGATATTTAACCATTCCCGCCAGGTCAGTATGACCCGGTCGCGGTATTGTCACCTCATGATAATCGGGAGGAGGAAAACCGAGGGGATCCATTTGTATCTTCCAATTCACTGAATCCCGGTTTCTTACCAAGACTGAAATAGGAGACCCTAAGGTTTCTTTCCATCTTACTCCTCCTAAAAATTCAACAGTGTCTTTTTCCATTCTCATTCTTGGACCCGATCCGTACCCTTTTTGGCGACGGACTAATTCATTTTGGATAAAGTCAACATCAACCGGAAGCTGAGAAGGAAAACCACTTATTATGGTAGTAATTCCCGTACCATGAGACTCTCCAGCAGTTTCATAATGAACCATAGTCATCAACCTGTTCTTTAATTTTTTTTACTTTGATTAGAAAAGCCTTCAAACCATCCTCATCTTCTGTTTTAATAAATTCCTTGATGATTCGAAGACCTCCTTCCAATTCATCAATAACAGATAGAATCTGGGTTTGATTGGTGAGGAAAATATCTAACCAAACCTCGGGAGAGGAACCTGCTATTCGGGTTAAATCTCGAAATGACGATCCGGCAAATTGGCTAAAACTATAATCCTTTTCATAAACCTGTGAGGCATAAACATTGGCAATTACGTGCGGTAGGTGACTAACCAAAGCACAAACACGATCATGTTCTGGGGCGGTCAAAAAAAAACCCGGCTCTCCAGGCAATTTGTAATCTCCTCAATAATATTTTTTTCTCCATCCTTGAAAGACCGATAGGGAGTAACCAGAAGCGGCCTCCCCTTGAATAGCTTTTGTTGGGCAAAACGTGCTCCACCTTCAACCCCACCACCCATAGGGTGAAAACCGCAATATAGATTTTTATTTGGAGCTGGAATTAAGTGATCAAAAACCCATTGCCGAGTGCTCCCCAGGTCGAAAACCATCGCTTGAGGTAACAAATGAGAATGGATATCTGAATAAATTTTTGGAATGACCCGAACTGGCGTAGCAATAAAAATCAAATCTGATCCTTTTGCAGCCAGTTGGGGTGATTTAGCTATGCGATCAACCATACCTTTTTGCAAACACCATTGTTTAGTTTCTTCATCGATATCATAACCTGTGATAAATATTTTTTTTGACCATTGCGAAAGGTCACATGCTAATGAAGAACCTATTAGGCCTAAACCAATGATCGCAATTGAATAGGTCATATTATATGGTCCTTCCCTTTAATCCAGCAATTTTCTTAAGCTCTGCCATCATAGTTGAAAATTGAATAGGATCCTGTGATTGAGGACCATCGGAAAGCGCCTCGATAGGATTTGGATGAACCTCGATAAGTAATCCATCAGCTCCGGCAGCAAGAGCGGCATAACTCATTGCCGGAACCAACTCGGAACGACCAGTACCATGGCTGGGATCAACCACAATAGGAAGATGACTTTGTTTCTTGACCAAGGGAACGCAGCTTAAATCCAGAGTATTCCTGGTAGCCGATTCGAAGGTCCTAATCCCTCTTTCGCATAAAACCACGTTATAATTTCCCTGAGAGAGAATATATTCAGCTGACATAAGGAGTTCATCCACCGTACTCATCATCCCTCGCTTTAGAAGGATTGGTTTCCGCAACCTTCCGGCCGCCTCCAACAATCGAAAGTTTTGCATATTTCTTGCTCCAATTTGAATCATGTCGGCATATTCATTAACTAAGGGAAGTTCCTCTATGCCCAAAGCTTCAGTTACTATGGGCATACCAGTTTCTTCCCGGGCTTTAACTAAAATTTTTAAACCTTTTTCTCCCAATCCCTGAAAACTATAAGGAGATGTCCGCGGCTTAAAGGCTCCGGCTCGTAAAATCGTTGCTCCGGCTTCCTTTACTCGATAGGCCGTTTCCATAAGCTGTTTTTCCGATTCAACCGCACAAGGTCCTGCCATAACTACAAACTTACCAGGACCGATAGGAACCTTTCCTATTTCTATTACCGTATCCTCTGATCGAAATTCACGACTAGTCAATTTATATGGAGCAAGAATTGGAATTACCTTTTCAACAAAGGGAAGAACACTAATTTTTTCTTCTAAATTGACCTGACGTTCATCACCAATTGCACCAATAATGGTTCTTTCGGTTCCTTTGGATATATGTGCTCCAAAACCTAACTTCTTCAACCGTTCAACAATTTCATCGACTTCTTGTTGTGAGGTTCCACGCCGTAAAACGATTATCATTCAACCACACCTCTTTTATGATGCAAACCATAAAGTTCACCACATGCTGCCCCAATGTCCTGACCACGGGGTTCTCGAATGGTGACATTTATTTTATTATCTTCCAAGATTCGGGCAAAAGTCATGACCCTTGCCGGAGAAGAAGGAACGAAATGGCATTCAGCTATAGGATTACCTGGAATAAGATTGACATGTACTAGCAATCCCCGTAAAAGAGAAGCCAATTGAAAGGCATACTCCCGTTGATCATTGATATCGGTCCATAAAGAATATTCAATAGTTACTCGACGATGTGTCAAGGCAATATATTGCTCGATGGTTTTCATTAATTGAGAAATAGGATAGACGTCATTAATAGGTATCAGCTGTTTCCTTAGTTCGTTTTTAGGAGCATGAAGAGATACCGCCAAATTAACTTGAGGCCACTCCTGGGCTAATTTGATAATTTTATCCGGTATCCCAATAGTAGACACAGTCATATTTCGAGAACCAATATTAAAACCATCGGAATGATTAAATACCTGAATCGCTTTCGATAGTTGTTCGTAATTCAACAAAGGCTCTCCCATTCCCATAAACACAATGTTTTTAATTACACTATTACTTTCAATCTGGGTTTTCCAAGCACTCTCAACAATTTCTTGATAGGTCAGGTTTCGGCTAAAGCCACTTTGTCCGGTAGCACAAAAGGAACAGCCAACCGGACATCCCACTTGGGTAGAAAGACAGATGGTTATACGTTTGCGATGAGGGATAACCACAATTTCAATTCCATTTCCATCAGCGAGTTGCAATAAATACTTCATGCTTTGATCGGATGAAACCATTTTCGTTTCAATCTTTATCTGACCAATATCAAATCTTTGGGATAATACCTGGCGAAAACCAAGAGGCAGATTTTTCATTTCATCCCAGGTGGTTGCATTTTGTTGATACAGCCAATGAGTGATTTGTTTTGATCGGTAACTGGGTTCACCCATCATTTCAAGAAAGGTTAATAAGTCATTTGGAAGCAAACCGATTATATTTGATTTTTCCATTCAATACATCCTTTTAGTTTCGATATTATTGGGAATCTCTTTCGAATGTTCCTCACTATAAAAAGAGAGAGAATAATTGCAACAACACATTGGGCAACATCAACCGGCACTTCATAGATAAGTACTGGCCATCCAAAAAGGACCATTGTAGCAATCGCATATCCACCAATCATCAACAAAGATCCCACGAAAAGAGCAATGAGATCCATTTTCCCCTCCCGCCCTTGGCTAATCCAACCAACAATAAAACCTTCTAATCCTTTGATCACTAATGAAAACGGAATCCACACCGTGAGCCCGGCATGCAAATCAGCTAGAGATGAACCAATTGCTCCAGAAACAGCTCCAGCAATCGGACCGAAAAGGAGTGAAACAACAAAAATAACCGTATCACCTAGATGAAAATACCATCGAATCGAAGGTATGGGAATCCGGATCAGTGAAGCTATGAAAGTCAGAGCTATCCCCAGAGCACTCAAACAGAGTAAACAAATACTTCTTTTCATAAGAATCTTACCAGGTCTTTTTATTTCATATTGTACAATAAAGGGTTTTCAATTTAAATAACTGTTAATCTTTATTGTTTCTTCTATTTTGTAAAACTGTAACCACCCTGTTAGGGTGTGGCATCACTCCGTTGGAGGGAAATTGTTTATTCGTCATTGCGAGACCTCGTTTTTTGAGGTCGTGGCAATCTCTTGAGGTTGATCTTTTGTAATTCCTCTTATTTCAACCTATTGGCGAATATAATAAATTAAGCCCAGATAAAAAGATGGGAATCTCACGGAATTGAGGTCAAAAACACCTAAATTCATCAGAATGAAGGATTGGCTAAATGAGATTGCCACGTCGCATAGAACATTCCTCGCAATGACGGATAAGATGGTTGGAATTTTCCTGTCTGCGCGGTCTTCTGCCTGTTGGCAGAAATCTCCCCCTCGCCCCCTCGCCCCCTCGGTCTTTATCCCTTCACTGTACTTTCCTCGATAAAATGGTAGAATTGAATATAACATTTCATCGCAGGTTTCTTCATGCGAAAGGAGGGAAAAAGGTGGATTCGACTAAAATTCAGCATTATAAAAGGGTATTGCTGAACCTACAATCAAGAATTAACCAATTGTTAACCATAGAGCAGAACTATCTTCGTGAATTCAATCCTTTAACCGAATCTCGCGATGAAGGTGATTTCAGCCAAGCAACTGTAGACCGAGAGATGGGGCTTCTCTCGCGTGATGCCCTTTTACAAATTTCCAAACTGATTGAATCATCTTTAAAAAAAATTGAAGACGGAAGTTATGGAATTTGCGAGAGGTGCCATCAGGAAATTCCTGAAGGCCGTTTAAAAGCCTTGCCCTATACTCCCTACTGCGTCAGCTGTCAATCAATCATCGAAAAAAAGTACGAAAAATAAAAGACCGAGGATCGATTACTATGACCCCCGGTCTTTAGGTTTTTATCGCCAGTCAAGTACTGGCCATTCTCTCTAAATTCTCCAAACGATCCTCATACACTAGAGCAATACTTTCACCCAATTCCTTTGGATATTCAATTCCTCGATCTAAAACCTGCCGTTGATAGTCAGAGAGATGGAAATATTCAACCAAATATTGAGTTGCCTCTTCAATGTCAAAAGGCTTGCAGGAAAATACATCAACGCTCAGATAGCCCTTTGCAGGGAAAGTGTGGATACTAATATGACTTTCAGCGATTATGACAATACCAGAAAGGCCACTTTCTTGGGAAGTATCTCCCTGATAGCGGAATACATAAGGCGGCATAATCTTCGTCATATGCATCCGATCTGGATACTCATCCAAAAATGCCCGGACGCGATCCAAATCCTGGAGTAACGACGTGTTGCTGGTAAAACCATCCAACACAAGGTGAGTACCGGCTTCAAAGATCTTTTTCATCGGGTATCCCCCCTTTCTCATATTCACGAGAATAAAATTGTCCCCCCGGAAATCATCATTCCGACGGAGACAAAAAGAAATAGTCACAGTTTGTATGCCAAACCATGACTATTTCTCTATTCAATTCTCAAGATAAAAAAATGACTGATGAATTTTTCTCATCAGGTGCTCCCACCCAGACTTTATTGTCCAGAAAAAACCAAATGGGTGCACTCACCCTCGGGGAAGGGGCCCTTCCCTCTGCGAGTGTTTTGGAGGGACTCCCATTAGGACATCAGATGATGTCCGTCTTTTTTGCCCTCAGTTCCACCCCCATAAAAAATCATAACATTGCAATTATATACCCTCCCCCCCTGGTGTCAATAGGTTGTGGAAAAAGTTTTGAGTAACCCATTAGATGGTAGAAAACGAGCATCCTATGCTGAAAAGAATGCTATAGGCTTGATTTATCAAGCCTATTCTCAATCAGTCATTGCGAGGAGCGTCTGGTGCGACGTGGCAATCTAATTCTTTATTTTCATTCATCGTATACCTCATCCCTTTTCCCAACCTTCAATACCAATATAAGAAGATAATTTTCCCGAATTGTATAAATAACACGAAACTTTCCTATTCGGTATCGAAAGAATCCCTTGAAATTGCCCTTGAGTGGCATACCAAGCTTTATTGGATCTCGAGCTAAATATTTTTCAACTTTACTAATGATTGATAATGCAATTTTTCGGTCAATTTTTTTTAAATCCTGAACCGCATCTTTATGCCACAGAATCTGGTAATTCATGATTCAATTTCTTTTTTAACTTCTTTGGTAGTATAGTAGTCACTTCCTGGTTGGGAAAACCTTTCAAGCGCAACATAATAATCCTCAATGTCTTCGAGATAACGAGTCAACGCTTCCTTAACATAAAAGCTCTTGGATCGTTTTGTTGATTGAGCTAATATATCTAACTTTTTTTCAAGATCTTTAGGTAAACGAATAGATATCATTTTGTCATCACCCAATATCATTGTAATACATCGATTACGTTAGTGCTACATTAAACAGGGGTAATAAATTGCTGCCCCTGCGTTTATTAATTGTATTTTAATGTGGTTTGTTTTATCAAACCAATCAGCTCTCCATCATTCAGAGTTCCTTCTCTCTTGATGGGAGAAGGTGAGGATGAGGGTGAAAGCCCAGGATGAGATTCTGGTTAGTTGCTTAATATGAATTACCAATAAAAAATCATTCAGTTATTTCCAAGATAGAAAATCTCTTTTTCCTCAAAAGAATTACTAAAGTTGAAAAACCGTCGTTTTTTATTCACATTTAAGATATGGACCAAGAGATTTCGCCTAAAAGGCACTACAGAAGCACTGTTAATTGTCTTCTAAAAAATATTTACGAATAGCTTTCTTCAAGGTAATATATTGCGATCTTTAATATATATTATTGCTTGATTTTATAAATAATGTACTATTTACTATAATATTGAATAGAACTTTTCAGCGGGAGGCAACTTAGTGAAAAAACATGAAAGGATTGAGATTAATCCGGAAATAATGTTTGGAAAGCCGGTTATTAAAGGAACCCGAATCACCGTGGAGCTTATCTTGAGGAAATTAGCCGGAGGGATGTCACCTGAAGAGATTCTTCAAGATCATCCCCATTTAAAACTTGAGAATATATTCGATGCACAAGAGTTAGCTGCCGACTATCTCGGCCAGGAAGATATTATCTTTGCCTCAGGTAACCAACTGTGAAATTCTGTGTTGATGAGTATTGTAACATAGAATTGGTACGGTATCTACGGTTAGGAGGACATGATGTCCTTTATATTGGGCAATATAAGCCCGGCACCCTCGATAATGAGATACTTTTCAAGGCTTTTAACGAAAAAAGGATCTTAATCACTGAAGATAGAGATTTTGGGGAGTTAGTATACCGGTTAAAGAAACCTGCTTATGGCATTGTTTTTTTACGTTTCGAAGTTCATGAGCGTCATTTGAAGTGGCCACGCTTGAACCAATTAATAGATCGATATGAAGGTAGGTTGAAAGGTCATTTTGTAGTAGTAGACAATGAAAAATTTCGTTTTCGACCTTTAAAAGCTTATTGATGCCTGGTGCTGAAATATTTAGGTATGAATTTGATCTCTGGCTTTTGATATTTTGGTTTAATCAAAGCATTAGGGTATTTTTTTAATTTACGAAAATTACTCTTCGTGAAGTTTTTAAGTCCTAACTTTTGAAGCTTTTAATCTTAAGTTGAAGGTTGCTATCCAGTTGCCCTCCTAAGATAGACGTTCCTGTAGCGTCAAAACACCAAATAAGAATGAAAATATTTGTACGATAATAAATCTCCTCTCCTCCCTTTAAAAAAATCGAATCCCGAACCATATTTCTTTATCCAAAGGGAGAAGCATTTTATGCTTAATCACTTATAAAAGTTCTAAAATCCTAAATTTTATTCAACTCACCACTCACGACTCACTTCTCACTGCTTTTAGGAATGAGATTGCCACGACCTTAAAAAACCAGGTCTCGCAATGACGATTCAGAGTTCCTTCTCTCTTGATGGGAGAAGGAAAAACAATTTATTTTCGATCGACAAAAATGAGGAAAAATAGAAGATATTTATTCATTTGATCTAAGTTGTTCTCTTTTCATGGTTCGACCAAAAAAGTAATTCTACGATGGTCTAGCATCTAAAAATTTATCAACAGATAAACCACTCTTTCTAATTAATCCCTGAAGTAAACCTGGAGCCAACTCTTTATGGTTTGGTACTGATGGGGTTGGTCTTTCTTCATGATATAAAATCATATGACTTCCAGTTTGATGATCCAGAATATAACCAAACTTTTGGAAGATTTTTACTACTTCTTTACCCGACATACGAGGGAGAAATCCCATTTAGATCGTAACCTCTCCTAAGAACACCTCGTGTTCCTCAAAAGAATTTAATCTTCCGTGTCTTTTTTCCACTTCCAGCCATCCCCTAATGGCATCTTTTATATTGCTCAAGGCTTCATCAAGAGTTTTACCCTGACTCATGCATCCGAGGAGTTCGGGAACATCCACTACATATCCTTTAAATTCTGGATCGTAGGTGATTACAACCTTAAATTTCATAACCCTCTCCTTCCTTTAAGGAATCTCCAATTCATATTATACTTCATTCCTTTGGAGCTTTTTTAATTATTCAAAGTTACTTTCTAATTCCTTAACTTCCCTTTTTGTGCTTCATTCAAAAAACTGTTTTGTAAATCCTCATTATTAAGAATATATCAACCTCCTCACTCTGATCTTCTCAATCTTCCTTTATCCAAAGGCGGAAGTTCAAAGAAAAAGATGAGATCCTCATGGCTTTAAATACCGAGGGGGTGAGGGGGCGAGGGGGAGAAAAAGGAAAAGGAAAGAGGACTCAGGATATAGGAATGGGTATAAGAGATTGCCACGACCTCAAAAAACGAGGTCTCGCAATGACGGATTGAGTGGATGAGATCCTCACGGCTTCTGAATACGAAGCCTCAGGATGTCGGAGAAA
>MWBQ01000101.1 GCA_002069605.1 Candidatus Atribacteria bacterium ADurb.Bin276 | reverse complement strand
GGTTTTTAACCAGGTCAATCTAAATCGGAATATTTATCAAAACATTTTTCCAGAAGAGATGCATGCTAGTTCTTGTATACAGTGTGGGATATGTGAAGAAAAATGCCCACAGAATATTCCAATTCGAGATTGGTTAATAAAGGTTGAAAAAACTTTAGGACGTAAGGATTAAAAATTGAATTTTAGAGTTTATTTGAAAATTGTGTGACATTCAAAAGGATGATTTTGCCTTTAACCAAGCACTTCTCAAATTAATATAAATTAGTTGATATTCGACCAAAATTACCTTAAAATTCATAAATTTTTTTAGAATTAGAATCAATTGCTAAAAAATGGTAATTCAATAGATCCATTGAGTGTAAGCGAAACCAAGGGAAAATAAGGAAGGGATGGTTAATATGAAAAGTCTTAGCGAAATTGCCGTTTCTAAGTTTCTTGATGGATACAATTGTGCTCAATCGGTGTTTTATTCATTTTGTGAGATGTTGAAACAGGATAAGAATGTTGCTTTAAAAATAAGTAGTGGATTTGGAGCTGGTATGGGACGTAAAGGAGAAATATGTGGTGCTGTAACCGGTGGAATAATGGTCATAGGATCTAAATTTGGACGAGGGGAAAAAGATGATCAAAGCTTTTCTGAAACAACCTATCGAAAGACTATTGAGTTAATGGATAGTTTTACTCGTAAATATGAAACCTGTCTCTGTCGTCAACTACTCAACGGATGCGATCTGACTACCGAAGAAGGTCGGAAACAATTTAAAGAAAAAGATTTTAGAAATAAAATCTGCCGAGGATATGTCAAAAGTGTCGTGGAAATAGTTGAAGACCTTTTGAACCAACCTTAATAAAATTTTTTAAACCTGATCTTTAAATGATGATTTATTAGAAATAATCACCCTTTTCGTTTCCTTGTAATAAAGGATGGCATAACCGTCGGTAAATATAAATGGATAAAAAATATTATTCTTGAAACACATAGTTGTATGAATTGATCTAGTTTTAATAAATTCTAATGTAAAGAGCTCTAATGAGAGCCGATTTATAGTGTCAGAAAAGGAGTATAATAGAAACAAATCAAGGTTTATACTTCAATGTTTTCATTCGTTGATACTCAAAAATATCGGAACAAGCAAATATAATTTCACCAACTCGAGTTTTTCTTTGCTTTTTGCGATCAGGAGATTTTTTTATATGAGGTAAAGCGTGATATCTTAGGAAAAGAATTCATTTTTAATTTCAATCAATATATCTTGGTAAGAAGAAGGTTATAGCGTGGAGAAAAATTTTAAATTAACTGATACGAGCAATTACCTCCATAGGCCTTCTGGATTTAAAATTATTTGATTGATCTTCTACGTTTTTTTATATAGGAGGGGAGAAAGAAATGAGGGATAAAAATGCTTTCGATATTCAGAAAAAAATAATACTTTTTATAATTTTGGGTTTCCTTTTTTGTGGATTAATGCTAAGTTCTATACATTGTAATGGAATTTGTGTTGATAATACCAAGTTTTGTGCTATTATCAAAGACTTTGCTCCTTTGACTGTGCAACCGGCATTAGAGGATTGTCCAACATCTTTAATCATCTGTGATGGGGAACAAATTGTTCTTTTCTGGAAGGCAGAAGCAGCCCTTACCAGTACGATTCACCTTACCGGACCGGGAGGTGAAAGCTATGAATACTCGATCATTGAAGGTCAAGCGACAGTGACTCCCAGGACTTCGGGTTTTTGGTGGATCAAATTTACTGGAAAAGATTGTACTTTTAACAAATCCATATGGGTTCGAGTCATTAAGGGAGAAGAAATACATACCATTATGGCTAACGGAAATAGTGACATAGGATTTTTTGTGATATCAATCCTAAAAGTGTTTCTAAAAAACTCATTGTCAAAAAAATTCGTTCTGTTAAGTGTGCTGGAATTTCTGAATATTGGGAAAACTGGAGTTGCAAAAAAACTGATTGGAACAACTCAAGTAGTACTTCTTTTAATATCACGAAAGTCGATGGGTCAGCCAATTGTACTTCCTTAGCCGGACATTGGCGTTTTGACCCCATGGCTTTAAGCCAAGGTGGAAATTTCACATACCAAACGAAAACTGTCTGTTTTGATACCATAATTACCTGTGGACCTTGCAATGGAACCTCTTCTGATATTTATCCCACCTCTACTCCTACACCGTGGAGATGAAAACTCCTATCTTGTTTTATGATAAATACTTAAAGTTAAATTTAAATAGGAGTTCACCTAGATAATTTGATAAAATTTTACTTTAATCAATAAGAGAAACTGAAATAGATAAAAGAAGACCTAGGTGAATAAACTGTGAATATCTTTTTTTCGAGATTGGTTGATTTTCCGGATAAGCTCTATTTTATTTGGCGCTCCTCAAATATAAGAAATTGCTTTTAATCTGAGGAGCGCTCAGTTTTTTAGTGACTGCTCGTTTTTTAACTGAATTTTTAACGAATATGCCCGATAATTTCGGTTGACGTCCAACCATTTTCAGCATCGCCAGGGAACAAAACTGAAATTCTTATCGATGACCTTCTTGCAAAAGAAGCTGTATAAGTAAAGGTAGCCATACCACGGCTATTGGTTCGCACTTGTTGAGAACTTAGAGTTCCAAAAGGAGCATCCAATAATAAGTTTTTACCAGGGATTGGCCGACCAGAATAATCTGTTAATCTTATAGAAAATGTTTGAGTAGATCCGGCGTTGAGATTGAATGTTGCCGGTTGTACATTAATAAGAGGTTCAACTTGACCACCATCAACCACGAATTCAGTTCTATTGACTGCATACTGTCCCCCGAATATGGATGAAATACGACTTGGATTTCTTAAAAATTCTTGAATTCTGTTTCGTGGTATGGTGTCGGGAGTTAAAATAATTACAACCCGGTGAGTTCCAACTGGTTCTTTAGCCATAAAGCTAACCATTTGAGGAGAGTTAGCCCGAACAAATTTGTTTTCTTCAATGATTTGAGCACTCCCTCCAGGGTTATATTGAGCAAGAGTTATATATCCGCCGATTGTGGTTCGATAACGCAAGTTTACCCTCTCTCCCACTGAATAAAATCCCCCATCACCTCGGTCAGTAGAGAGTGCGATTTGAGGAGAACGAGGCAAAGAACGATGAACTTCGGGTGAAATGTTAAATTGAAAAGTAACTGAGGATTTAGCCAAGACCATGCTTGAAAATCCAGCGAAAATGAGCAGCACTAAGAAGAACTTTAGAAATAAATTTGTATAAACATATTTTTTCATTTTATAAATCCTTTCTTCTTGTTGGGGAGTTTCATACTAATAAATTGTTACTGTATATCCTGAATAAGTTGGATAAAATCTTTCGGTATAAGAAATTCCCCAATCTGTCTCAATCCGAACGATATGTTCTTGATATAATTTAACATTTGCTAAACTAAACAAGCAGCCGTTTGGATTAAGATAAGCATTACCAATTCGATTCCCATCAATATAAACTCTTCCATAAATACTTGACGACGAAGAACAAATGGATACTTTCCCATATCCTGGAGGAAGCGGTTCATCTTCGATACAACCCGCTGTTACCATCATCATAGCTAACACTAAAATTGACATTACGATTAAAACAACTTTCATTTTCATAGAATTTCCAACCTCCCATTTATTTAATAATATTCATAAATGATTAATCGGCATTCTATCATATATGATTAGTTCTTAGTGAATTTTTTGGAACAAATTTAGGAGCGATCGTCGGAATTTACATTAATATTTTCATGATTCATAAAAAAGCGTCATTTTTTAAACAGTTTAATGCTGGTGTTTAGACAACATCATGCATAAGTTTGCTTTTTTCATAGATATTAGAATATTTTAATAGGTTTCATAAACCAACTGCCAGTGAATACTAAATTTATCAACAAGGAGTCCATAATATTTTGCAAAGAAGGTTTCTTGCAGATCCATCAATACAGTTCCCCTTTCTTTCAGACGCCTTTTTTAAAATCTCTTGTAGCGGCTTGATTTATCCTGCCAAATTTAAATCCGTCATTGCGAGGAATCCAACCACTCTTTGGTTGGATGACGTGGCAATCTCATTTAGCCATTCTGTCATTCTATGGAGTGTATTATGTGTCGTGAGAATCTCATTTATTAAATAATTATGAAAAACAAAAATATAAAAGATGAGATCCTCACGCCCTCACAAAACGAGGGCTCAGGATGACGAATTAAAGAATTCATTTAATGATATTTTTAGATAGATCCTCATGCCACTTTGGTGGCACCGGATGAGGATGAAAATACCTATTCAGAAATCAATTTCCTCCTTTAGAAAAGGAGGAAAGGAGGATTTGAGTTTTTTGGTAACCAATTGAATCCCGAACCATTTCCTTTATCCAAGGGGAGAGGAATAAAAAAGTTTGAACTCATGAGATTGCCACGTCACTCCGTTCCTCGCAATGACGATTCAGAGTTCCTTCTCCCTTGATGGGAGAAGGTGAGGAT
>MWBQ01000100.1 GCA_002069605.1 Candidatus Atribacteria bacterium ADurb.Bin276 | reverse complement strand
CTTTTTTTCCCGGTTTTATTGGGTCCCCATCTTGATAATTTTATGGAAAATGCATATCAAAAATCTGGTAATTTATTCAGTCACCAGCACACCTGGTTTATAGAAACTCAGGGTAAAATTACTGGGATGCTTCTCGGTTATGCCGGAGATGTAAAAAGGAATGAAGGATTACCAACCGGCTTATTATTTTTCAAACACTTTATAAAATATGGGTTTTTCCAAAAGATTATTTTTCTTTTGAAATCACAGAATTTTTTCCCAAAAGTCAAAAGAGACGATTTCTATATCAGCAATTTTGCCGTATTTCCTGAATACCAGAACCGCGGTACTGGAACCTGTCTCCTTAAATTTGCCGAGTCTGAAGCTTTAAACAATGGATACACAAGCATGGTTTTGGATGTTGAGGCTGAAAATCAAAGAGCCATTAAACTATACCAGAAAAATGGATATGTCATGGAAAGTACCAGTCCCTCTCTTCAATTAGGGAAAAGTCATTTTCAATTTATTCGGATGAAAAAGCAACTGTTGAGATAATCTATTTACTTTCAGCCAAATTTTGAATTCCCTCGCTGGTTAATCGATAAACCATCCACTCGTTGAGAGGGCTGGCACCTAAGGATTGATAAAATCGTATAGCAGGCTCATTCCAATCAAGAACGCTCCACTCCATTCTTCCACAACCTCGTTCCCGAGCCAATTGAGCTATAAAACGGAAAAAACCCTTTCCATACCCTTGGTGGCGGTATTCCTTTTTGACATAGACATCCTCAATGTAGATTCCCGGTTTCCCCAAAAAGGTTGAAAAATTATAAAAGAATAACGAAAAACCAACTACTGTGTTATTCATTTCACCAATAATCACTTCGACAACCTTCTTTTGAAACAACCATTCATCGAGTAATTTCTCATCGGCAACCACCATATGAAGTAGATTTTCGTATTTGGCAAGCTCTTTAATCAACTGGAGAATAATTGGAATATCGTTTGGCGTGGCAAACCGAATAGAAAATCGACCTGATATTTCTTTTTCAACCATAGCAAACCACCTTTTTAATTCCGTTCTTTATTAGGAAACAACTTGAGCATCTCAACCATACCAAAACTTATTCTGCTGGGTAGTACCGATTAATCGCTCTCTTCTAAGGAGATCTTCCGAGAAAGAACCTAACAATATAAGCTTACAAAAATAAAATAAACCTTCCGTTAGGGGGAGAGTCAAGCATTCATATAGAATTATTTTCAAATTTTATGGAGGTCAAAGGGTTGAATATCCTTCATCGAAAGGAAATACCGATCAGCTCGAGAGACTGCTTCAGGATCTGGAGGATTTTTTACATAGAAGACGGCCATGCCCGCATTTTTGGCTGCCATTACACCCTTTACACCATCTTCGATAACCAGAGAATGTTCAGGCTTGCATCCTAATCGGCGGGCAGCCTCTAAAAATACATCCGGTTCAGGCTTGCCATGTTCCACTTCCTCCGAAGAAACATATTGAGTAAAAATCTTGTTCCATCCCTTAGCTTTAATGGATGTTTCTATAACTTCACGTGGAGATCCTGAGGCAATTGCCATCTTATAACGTCCATTAACTTTTTGGAGAAATTCCGAAACACCCGGCATAAGCTTGATATTTCCATTATATCCTTCAAGGAGAAACTTACGCAACATGGCAGCACACTCTTCTACTGTATATTGAGTAACTTTAAATAAAGAATGAGCATCACGTGATACATCCAAAATCGTCATGCCAAGATATTTCAATAAATCCTTCCGATAAAATTCTTGACCAAGAGCTTTATAAAGCCTGGAATAAGCAACTGCCCAAATCGGTTCCGATTCTATCAATGTATCGTCTAAATCAAAAATAATACATTCAATATCGGTCATTTTAAAAGTCACTTCCTGCTTTTAGGTATTGACTGACTTTAGAATTTATTTTCATATTAGTTTTATAAGAACCAAATGAAACGCTATATTATACCATTATCCATTATAATTTGAACTTGGTGGAAAACCTAAGGATAACTATATCTTTTACTCATCACTGTTCACTGAACGCCCACAGATGTGGTAGTATAGTTCGTTATTAAAGTCAGTTCAATAACATATGGAGTTAGGTATGTTAATAAAAAAGGTCTCTCTAAATTCCTTCCTCTTTATCCTATTTTTGTTTCTCATCAGTCGAGGAGGAATATATATCACTACCTATTTTGGATATAATCTCTTTTCTCATTATGATAACCCTCCCCAGTTTTTCTCAGAACATGGGGGTTCTAAAATGGTTCTTCCTATTTTTATTAAAGACTCTTATAAACCAGTTTTGAATGACTATATTAAATTCGATAGCCCCTTTTATCTTCGTATTGCAGAAAGAGGTTATGACCAATACCGCATGGATGAGGAGCATCCCCCAGCCGACTGGCCTTTTTTCCCGCTTTATCCTCTTTTAATGAGAGGTATCCATACGGTTTTTAATTTGAATCTTCCTCTTATTGGCTTTCTGCTTTCTAACATCTTTTTTCTCGGCGCTTTATATGTAATTTTTCTGATAACCGAAGAAGCTACCGGAGAAAAAAAAGTTGCAGAGAAAACCATAATGTATCTTCTCCTTTTCCCAACATCAATTTTTTTCTCTATGGTCTATACTGAAAGCCTTTTTCTTTTTCTGTCTTCTTTGGTATTCTTATTTCTTTTTCGAAAAAAATACCATTGGTCCTTCCTTTGCGCCGCCCTATGCGCCATCACTCGAGTCCCGGGTATCGTTCTCATAGGAATCGTATTTTTTGTTCTTTTAAAAGAATCCAACTTCCGACCAATAAAAATTTCTTTTCGGTATTGGGCAAGTGCTTTTTTTTCTCTTCTTCCCTTTTTATCTTTTCTTTTTTTCATGTATCGCTTGACAGGTGACTTCCTTGCTCCTTTTCACGAAAACGCTTTAAACTGGCAACGAACTCTTTCTTACCCCTGGCAAGCTTATTTAAATTTCTTTAAAACCCAACATTTTATCGCTCTTGGCGGCTGGGACCTTACTCCGGTTAGCTTCTTTTTCGCCAATTTTTTTCTATTCATGGTTGTTCATTGCTTTTTCTCCTTAAAAAAGCGTCCGGAACTCATTTTATATGGTATTCTACTCACCCTAATATCCCTTTGCAGCATGAATACAAATTTTACCAGCTTTCTTCGGTATCAAAGCGTGGTTTTCCCGCTTTTCTTAGGCATGGGTAATCTGGGAACCAAGTACTCATGGGTCGATTATTTAATTATTCTGTTCTTCTCAATCTTTCAGGTCATTTATTCCATTGGTTTTATTAACAACTACTTCTTTGTGGTATAAGTAGATTCTTTGGCTTTTCATGTTTTCATTTTTGAAAGTAATAAAAATTTTTGATAAAACGATTTTTCTGCCTGTCAGAACACTGGTTCCTGTCTTCATCGGTTCAAGTTTCATATTATTTTTATTGTACTGAATGAGCATAAAAACCCAAGATTCAGCATTCAGCGGCATGCTTCTACCCTATTCGGACACAATAAATTGTACCCCTACATTTTATATTCTTTGATAGGGGCTTGGTTTATCATACCCGTTCTAAATCCGTCATTGCGAGGAGTCTGATCGTTTTTTGATTAGATGACGTGGCAATCTCAT
>MWBQ01000099.1 GCA_002069605.1 Candidatus Atribacteria bacterium ADurb.Bin276 | reverse complement strand
AATCGTAAGGATTAATTCCTGGGAACTCATCAACTCAGACTCCCGAATAAGCATGAAACCCCCCATCAACTGGAATAACTGCTTGGGATAGAATCAAAAAAACCAAAGAGCTTTAAATTTAACAAAATTAAAGTACTATATCCGATATTATCAATGTTCAGTCTCTTTTAGCAAGTTGATGGAAGAAAATAACTTAAATTATATTTTGTCTATCGAACCATTGCTTATTATTATATTCTATTTCAAACCAAATCACCTTCATTATTATCAAGGCAAGACATAATTTTTGACAAGCTCTCGCAAGCATCACCCAAAATCATGGTTACATGTTCTCTTTGATAAAGAGGATTTTCTACTCCCGAATAGCCGGGATTTTTATCCCGGTTGCATACAATAATGTGCTTCGCTTCTTCTACCAGCAATATTGGCATTCCATAAATTGGCGTCCCCGTAGCAGTTGCAGCAGCAGGATTTACTACATCATTAGCACCAACAACCAGTACAACATCAGTTTCCTTAAAACTTGGATTAATATCATCCATCTCACAGAGCTGCTCATAAGGCACGTCAGCCTCAGCCAACAAGACATTCATATGACCCGGCATCCTGCCGGCTACCGGATGAATGGCGTACTTAACCTCTTTTCCCATTCCTTCCAATTTTTCTGCTAATTCTTTAACCAGATGCTGAGCCTGGGAAAGAGCCATTCCATATCCTGGAACAATAACTATTCTTTGGGCAGAACGAAGTATTGAGTCGATATTCTCTTCCTTAGAACCTTTCTCGTCTTGCTGATTACTTTTTGAATAAACCAAATCTTCTGAGGAAATCTCCGATTGGTTTAAATCGTTTTCGAGTTGAGTAATCACGGTTTTCCCACCAAGGATATCTGATATTCTGCGGTTCATAGATCGACACATTACCTGAGTTAAAAGTAATCCAGAAGCACCAACCACTCCTCCAATTGCCACCAGCAATGGATCGCGAATAGCCAAACCCGCTATAGCACCAGCAACCCCTGATAGAGAATTGAGGAGAGAAATAGTAATTGGCATATCAGCCCCACCAACTCGGATGGTAAAAAAAACTCCGATAAAAAGAGAAGTTATAGCAACCAAAGCGGTAAACAGGCTACGATGGGAATTTCCACCCAAAAAAATCATAAACAATAGGAAAATAAGAAAAACAAGAACCAAATAATTGATAATAGAATGATTCTTCACAATAATTGGACGTTGGTTAAGCCATTGATTTAACTTTGCAGCAGCGATCATGCTCCCACTAAATGTTAATGCTCCAACAGCTAATGCCATAGCGGCAGCAATTAAACTAAATCCATTCACTTCACTTCTTCCCACCAGTATTAAGTAAGCCACTAAACTCGAAGCACAACCCCCAAAACCATTAAGTAGAGCAACTAATTGGGGCATTTTTATCATTTTAACCCATAACGACCAGATATACCCGATTAATCCTCCAATCACCATCGAAATCCATAGCAATTGAACATCTAAAATTCCATAATAAGACATAGTTAAAATAATAGAACCTAATATACATAATGCTCCTAACAAATTACCTTTCACCGCTGTTTGTGGTTTGTTCATAAGATGAATACCCCAAACCACTCCGAAGACCAAACCGAGAGAAATCAGGTAAAAAGTTATTGTACTCATTACTGATCTTCCTTGCGATGAAACATTTTGAGCATGCGATGGGTCACGGCAAACCCACCCACTACATTAATCATGGCTATTATTATTGCCACTGATCCAATCATTTTATTCTGGGTTGTTACCGCCGCAGCAGTTGCCACTAAAGCACCTAAAACCGTTATTCCCGACAAGGCATTCATCCCAGACATGAGGGGTGTATGAAGCAAACTTGGAACATTACCAATGACTTTATACCCGATAACAGTAGCAACTAAAAATAACACAATCAACAATAATATCGACATATTTTACTCCTTTTAAACTAAATCCATTGCTTCCCTGGTGCCTTTGTGAAGGATTTTTCCTTCAAAAGTAACAATGGTTGAACTGATCACTTCATCTTCCCAATCCAAAACTATCTGGCCATCTTTCACCAAATAGGAAAGAAAGTTAAAAATATTATGAGCAAACATCCAGGTAGAGCTTTCTGGAACCTGACCTGGGATATTTTTGGTTCCATCAATGCTTACTAAGTATTTTTCCACAACTTCTCCTGATACAGTCGCTTCGCAATTCCCACCCTGATCGATGGCAATATCAACAATGACCGAACCTGGATTCATCATTTTTACCATATCATCGGTAATAAGCACCGGAGCTCGTTTACCGGGAACTAATGCTGAAAGAATTATAATGTCGAATTGTGATATCTTTTCTCTAATAATGTCTCTTTCATGTGAAAGCCAATTCTCAGGAAGGCTACAGGCATAAAAACCATCTCCAACTGCTATTTCTTTTGGTACCCCAACATCAATAATTTTTGCTCCCAAACTCTTAGCTTGTTCCTGGGCATCGGAACGAATATCTATCGCGCTCACCACTGCCCCTAACCTTCTTGCAGTTGCAATAGCCTGTAATCCAGCAACTCCAGTACCAATCACCAATACATTAGCAGGTTTAATCATTCCCACTGCAGTTCCAACCATCGGCATAAATTTTCTGAGACGATTCGCCGCCATAAGAACACTTTTATACCCGGCAACAGTACTCATTGAAGTGAGAGCATCCATAGTCTGAGCACGTGTAATGCGAGGCATACCATCCAAGGTAAGACTGTTCACTCCCTTTTCTGCCAATTCACTAACCATTTTATGATTTGAAGGGGAAGCAGGGTGAAGAAAAGTAATTAAATATTGCCCCTTTTTCATCATTTCAACTTCGCTTTTATTTAATAATTTATTAAAAAGAGGCTCTTTTACCTTTAGAATCAAATCTGATGTTTCATAGATATCTTCAACATTAATAGTTATCTCTGCACCAACGTTTTCATAAAGTTCGTTGCTAAAATAGGATTTCAAACCAGCATTGGTTTCAATTAAAACTCGTGCCCCATCATTAACTAATTTTTTTACCGTTTCGGGGATTGCTGCTACTCTACTTTCACCATTCATTATTTCACGGGGAATTCCAATAATTAAATCTTTATACTTCATAATTCACCCTCCAAATGTTACTTTTTTATTGTTTTTCTACCGTTTATAAATTTATAACCATAAATTTCTCTGATTATTATATCGCTATTTTTTCATTTTTGAAAATTAATTAATTTAATATTAAATGTATCAAAAATATCCTGGTTCAGTTGAATAATCTTGGTCATTGTTAAAAATAGGTTGGGCGTCCATACTGCTTGGTAGTATCTAATGAGAACGAAATTCTCTATCTAAAAGTCATTTCGAGGGACCCAACCGTTCTTTGGTTGGACGACCTGGCAATCTCATCCGGCTTCTCAGTCATTCTGAGGAGCGTCTTATGCGACGTGAGAATCTCATCAACCCATTCTGTTATTCTGAGTAGTCTGGAGTTCTTACCGGACGATGTGAGAATCTTGTTTTTTAAAGAATTTTATAAAGAATAAAAACCTAAAAGATGAGATCCTCACGCGGAAAAGCACCGCTCAGGATGACGCCGGCGATGTCAGAGGAGATCCTCACGGCTTCAAAATACGAAGCCTCAGGATGACCGATTAAAAGCACCCTCCCCGCCGGAAAACGGCTCCCCTCCAAGGAGGGGAATTATTTGACTTATTCCCCCATTGAGGGGGGATTCAGGGGGGTGTGCCTTTATCGTTTTTTGTTTGATCGCTTTTCTCTTATACCTTTATTTTCAGGATAGGCCGTCACGCCACTTTGATGGAACCAGATGAGGATGAAAATTTAAATTCGACATGCCATGGCATGTTGCTACATTAATCGTTCACATTAAATATCTCTTACAGTTTTAAGTATCTTTTATTGGGCTTTGATTTTTTAAACTCATAGTTGTCTTTTTTAGGGCAGAACTACCGATTCTCCTGCTTTAGGACGAATAAGTTGGATATCTTTTCTGGTTCCAAAGTGTTTTTCGAAGAATTCAAAACATTCGGTATGAACCGGAAGAAGATAACGGGGATGAATGGTTTCGATTATGTTGAGAAGCTCATCCGGTTGAGCATGGCCACCAACGTGTAGTGGATCATAACTATCAGTATTTTCTTGAGCAAAAGGATTTCCAAAGAGCTGGAAATTGAAGTGATCAATCCAATTTTTAAGCTTGACGGCATCTAATTGCATCTCCTCGTTGAAAGCTTCAGTTGCTGAATAGATATAGACTCCGCCTGAGGGATTGATGTCAATGAGTTCACTGAAATCATAATAGGAGAAACAGAAGACAAAGTCATCGGGATGGAAAGTGACTTCCTCGGCAGTTAAATATTGAGTTCGGCAACGTTCTAAAAGGGTGCTTTCCCATTCCGAGGTACGAACCCTCTTTTCAGAATAGACTCTGATATGGGGATAACCTAAGGGGTTTGGAAGGTCGACTTCACCACATTGACTCAAGACTTCGAGAAGATAAGCATCTCGAGTAGTAATTACCAATTGTCGATTCACCTCTTCGGTGGCTTTGAGAACCGAAATTAAACGCTCCAAATTTCGTGGACCGAAATCAGCAATGACCAGTCCCTTGGCTTTTTTGATGATCTGGCTGATCCGGTCGGCAACATCTTGCTCGGTAAAGTGTTTTGTGCCGCGATTTGTATTCAGGCTAGCTCGAGTCCCCTCGATGATCAAAAGAAGTGGTTGAAGGGTACCAGCTTCTTGGGTAAATCTTTGGGTGTCTTTGGCTTGCTTTCCACTCATCCGGAGGTCTCCGGAATAGAGAACCCACCCTTCAGGTGTATTAATACCAAAAGCTCCGGCACCAGGGATGGAATGATCCACCGACCAAAATCGAACTGGAAGGTTCCCAATAGTCACCTTTTCTTCCAAAATTGGTATGAGTGAAACTGGAGAAAGAGGGCGTTTTCCAGGAGCTTGATTCCAGAAATATCTAACTGATTCTGGAAGTAATTGATGGGTAAAAACATGGTAAGGTCTTTGCTGAGATGGATTGGAGTAATTCTTATCGGAGCAGATCAAGCCGTCTTCCAGTATTTCTTTCCGTTTAGAATAGACGATTTCTGAAAGAAAGTCGGATATTCCACAGTCCTGAATAGCTTTGGAAATTAAAGCACTGGGAAGGCTAGTATAAACCGGGATATCAGGAGATAAAAGAGAAATATAACCGGAGTGATCCAGGTGAGCATGGCTTAAAAGAACTCCCTGAATGGTAAGGTCTCTAAAAGCAGGATGACTGAATACTTTTTCCCACCAGTTTTGAGTTGGAATGACCAAGTCTTCTCGGTAGATACCTGGTAGTGGTGGAATGAGGTCGAAAGCCAAGAGATCGCCTAAACCATTAAGCCCTCGGGGTTTAAGAAACTCATCGAAGTATTTGTTCTCTTCACCAAAGCTTTTTCCAAAATCAAGGAACAAGGCCGTTCCATGACTCTCGAGAAGAATCTTGTTGCCTCCGATTCCATCAACTCCTCCTCCAGTAAAAAAACTTAATTTCACGCTCATTTTTTACCGCCCTTGTTAATAATAAAAATATTCTTTTTGTATCAATATTATAATAGTCTATCCTGAAAATAAAGGAGTGGGTAAAAAGCGAACAAAAAAACCGAGAAAGGTACACCTCCCTGAATCCTCCCTCAACGGGAAATAAACTCAACAATTCCCCTCCTTGGAGGGGTGCCGCTTTCGCGGCGGGGAGGGTGTCTTTAAATGTTTATTGGTAATTTTTAGAAAATAAAAAAGAAATAGGAATGAAAGACGAGATTCTTACGTCGCATAATGCGCTCCTCAGAATGACAAATTAAAAAATGCTGTCATCCTGAGGCTTCGTACTTTGAAGCCGTGAGGATCTCATCTTTTTCTTTACTTTCCTCTCCCCTGGTGGGATAGGATGAAGGTGAGGGGGAACCCTGAATATCTCTTTTCCGGCTCAATTTAAAAACACCAAACCTAGATCTTAACACAGGCTTTTCACCCTCATCCTCACCTTCTCCCATCAAGGGAGAAGGAACTATTTCACTCTTTTATATATTTTTTTCCCTCGCCTCTCGGTGGGAGAGGTTCAGGGTGAGGGGGTAACTCATTTTCATCCTTATATGGTGCTGATAGGCAGCATGAGGGTCAATCTTGTAAATGCAGTGATTAGTGAGTTGTCAGTTGTAAATAGTAAAAATTTCACCCTCATCCCATACTTC